>JAQWDO010000050.1 GCA_028705415.1 Dehalococcoidales bacterium | reverse complement strand
CCAGGAGCATAGGCCGGCTAATTGATTTGGTGCGGAGTAAGACTCGTGAGCCCGAGGCTTTGATCGCCGGAGCAGACCTCAAACCGGTAGGCCAGAAGCTGCTAAAGAAACTTCTTCCTCAGATTCCAGTCGACCAGCTTGCTATGGAACTGGCAGAAAGCCTGGGGGATTGTAAAAAAACTGGACCAGCTGGCCTGAATGGCTTGTTTGTTGTTGGTGCGCCTTTTTGTTTAACCGCAGAGATCGTTGAGGTATGGGCTAAAAGCAATGGTTGCCAGGTGATTGCTCCGCCCGGTGCTGGAGATATCATCAAGGGCGATGAGGGCGTTTTATCAGCCTTACACGAAGCCGGTAAGCCAGTTGTATTTACCAGGTTTGAAAAATGGTATTTGCGCCAAACAGAGGGTTTGGACCTTATCAGGAAGCTGATCAATCGGCTGCAGTCTCTTAGAAAAAGCTATGTGATCCAATGCGACAGCTGGGCATGGGCTTATCTATCTGTTGCCCTTGAGATTAACCAGCTATACCCGGAGCCAATTGTGCTGGAACCTCTGGATTACAATAAGCTTGAGATTTGGCTTGGCAGCCCGAGCGTGAGCAAAGGTGTACGTGATTGGGTATTCCGGCAGTCAAATAATGGAAACTATGTTATAAACCCTTCTGTATCAGGAGTGCAAAAAGCCGATGAAAACATAGTCACAACCGATTTTTTAAAGCATCTAGCTGCTTACAGCCGCGGAAACCCCGGGGTAGCGCGAGCGATATGGGCACTCAATCTGCAAGCCCTGCCAGATGAAGATGCAGATGAAAGCATGGTTAAAGAGGCACATGCCCAGGAAGGCCGGGTGATCTGGGTAAAACCATGGGCTCAGGATAACTGTCCCTATATGGCCAAACGCGAAAAAATAAGTCTGATGGTCTTGCATGCAATCCTTCTTCATGGGGGCCTTTCGGTTGATGAGCTGAATTATCTGTTACCCAGCCCGGCTCATCAGATACAAATCGCACTGCATCAATTATTCCTTGCTGGATTGGTTGAGGAAGACGCAGGTGAGTATTTTGTAACACCGGCAGGGTATCCATCGGTGCGTCAAACCCTTTATGGAGAGGGCTTTCTTGTTGATGGTATTTAGGAGGAAGAGGCCATGCCAACTGAAGAACTGACCGGAATATTTCTGGATTTCGAACAGATTGATTTCCTGCGTATTATTATAATTCTTGCCGCAACCACTTTAGCTGTGGCTTTTATTGACAAGTTCCTGCCCTGGATATCCGGAAAGGTGCGAAGCCGTTTTCGTATGGTTATACTGCCCTGGATTCCACTTCTGCGCCTTTTGTTGATCGTAGGGGCGTTTTTCATGATAGTCCCGCTGATTATTGTCCCGAATTTTCAGAATTTTGTTGCCATATTAGGGGCTGTTGGTGTAGCTGTTGGGTTTGCGTTTAAAGACTATGCCAGTGCCCTGATTGGCGGGATACTTGCAGTCATAGAAAGGTCATACCGCCCTGGCGACTGGATCACCGTAGATGGAGCTTATGGTGAAGTCAAATCGGTAGGTTTAAGAGCAGTCCAGATACTTACTCCGGATGATACCCTGGTAACCATTCCGCATAACAAGATGTGGAATACAAATATCTACAACGAAAACTCAGGTAAAATGGAACTGCAGTGCGCAGCCGATTTTTACCTGGAGCCAGAGCACGATGCCCAGGTCGTGCGCGACAGGCTTTATGATGTTGCCCTTACAAGTCCATATCTGAAGCTGTCTATTCCGGTGGTGGTCGTAGTCAGCGAAAAGCCGTGGTACACCCATTATAAAATCAGGGCTTTCCCGATGGATGCGCGAGACCAGTTTCAGTTTATCAGCGATCTTACCGTACGGGGGAAGGCGGCACTTGTGAAGCTTGGGGCGAAACCAGCTTCGGTTTCAGCCGGGTTTATCAATACCAGAGGCTAAAGTATTTTGAAGAGTGAAAGATTCGAGCAGCTGGTGTGCCATGCTATCAATCAGTTGCCTGCCAAAATTTGCCTTGCTGATGAATTTTTTGGATGATGACTCGGAAAATATTCTTGACCTGGATTGCCTGACCGGAGTATCTTATCAATTTGACAGGCGTTAGCAGGTGTTCGCATCGCTCTAAACCTGTGTATTTTAACCCATTGTTTATTTACGACACTTGCTGTCTTGCGGGATGCCGCAAGAAAAGCGATAAATTTTATCACAGGAACGGTCATCGCGTCGTTTCTTTGACATAACACATCAAACTGTAAAGGAGAGCTAAAAAAGAATGAGCGGTGATTCGATCCAGATACTGATTGCCATGCTTGCCTATACGGCGCTGGTTATTGGTATCGGTTTCTACTTCTACAGGCGCTCCAACCAGAGTAGTGAGCACTACTTTATTGGAGGAAGATCTCTTGGCCCCTGGGTTACAGCCATGAGCGCTGAAGCTTCTGACATGAGCGGATGGCTTTTAATGGGGCTTCCGGGAGTTGCTTACTGGTTCGGCATGAGTGACGCAATATGGACTGCTGTAGGCCTGGCGATCGGAACTTATCTCAACTGGCTGCTGGTTGCCAGAAGACTGCGTAATTATTCGGTAATTGCAGGGAACGCAATCACGATTCCGGAATTTTTCAGCCAGAGATTTAAAGAGAATAAAAAAGTGATTCTGTCCATAGCTGCTGTCTTTATACTCATCTTTTTTGCGGTGTATGCGGCAAGCTGCTTTGTAACCTTTGGGAAACTTTTTAATGCCTTGTTTGGCATAGATTATCAGCTGGTGATGATACTGGGCGCTGCGGCGGTTGTGTTGTATACCTACATAGGAGGATTTCTGGCAGAAAGTGTTTCTGATTTCATCCAGGGGATAGTTATGATACTGGCTCTGAGCATAGTTACTATCGTGGGCATATCAGTGGCTGGCGGGATACCGGCTATCGTTGAAAACATCAGAAACATACCCGGCTTTTTTGAATTCTTCGGGATTGCCTCCCCTCAGGTTGCTGACGGCGTACAGCAGGTTGGTTCCTCTGGCGATCCTCTTTTCGGGCCAGCGGGCACTTATGGGCTTTTAACTATTCTTTCTACACTCTCCTGGGGCCTCGGTTATTTTGGCATGCCGCAGGTTTTGCTAAGATTTATGGCAATAAAAAACCCCAACAGTTTGAAAAAATCACGAAGAATCGCGATAGTATGGTGCGTGATATCTCTGGTAGCCGCTGTAGCCATAGGTCTTATGGGCAGGGTGTTGTATCCGGCGGAATTGCTCACCCAGAGCGCGTCAGAAAATATATTCATTGTCATGTCCACTGGTTTGCTGCCGCCAATGCTGGCCGGGATATTTATGACTGGTATCCTTGCTGCAACGATGAGTTCTTCGGATTCATACCTGCTTATAGCATCTTCAGCATTTGCCAAAAACATTTACCAGGGTATCATGAAAAAAGATGCAACCGATAAGCAGGTTATGCTTATCAGCCGTATCGCACTGCTGACCATTTCTATCATCGGCGTAATCATAGCCCTGGATGAGAACAGTGTTATTTTTACAGTGGTTTCATTTGCCTGGGCCGGGTTTGGTGCAACATTTGGCCCGATAATGCTCTTCTCCCTTTTCTGGAAGCGTACAACTCGGGAGGGTGCTATCGCCGGCATGCTTACCGGTGGCGGTGTTGTACTTATCTGGAAGCTTCTGCTAAAACCGATGGGCGGCTTCTTTGGTATATATGAGCTTTTGCCGGCTTTTGTATTGTCATGCGCAGCAATAGTCGTAGTTTCGCTTCTTTCCAGGCCGCCAGATGAAGAGGTTCTCAAAGACTTTGAGGCAGCCAGGGTAGCTTAAACAACGATAGATTCAAAAATATCAGTACAAGAAAGCCCCCTTATTGGGGGCTTTCTTGGTTTGAGCCGGAGTATTCCCGGTTCGAAAACACAAAGGGCTGTGTTTTTATTTATTCACATTTGGAATAGCCGCAGTGGATGCATACAATACAACCGCTTTCATGCTGGATGGGCATACCACAATCCGGGCAGGTATTACTTGCTAATAAACTATCTGGTTGTTCGACTGACCGTGATTTAATGTCATCATCATTTGTTTTGGATGTCAGAGCAGTTAGTGCTGGCTTGGTAGCTGTTACATTGCTCAGTGCATCTTGCGAGAAGGGCTTGTTACCGTTGCCATTGGTTTCCGCATCAATATATTTTTTAATTACCCTTGCTATCGCGTCCGGGCAGGAGGTTACGCTCACACCTTCACGTCGTATGCAGGCTGGGCAGCGGATACCCTTGATCTGTTCGATGATGGATTCAACCGAAATTCCGGAACGCAGTGATATTGAGATAAGCCGGGCAGTTGCCTCAGACTGGGAAGAACATCCTCCCGCCCTTCCGGTATTGGTAAATATTTCGCAGATTCCCTGTTCGTCGGCATTTACGCTGACATACAGATTGCCACAGCCGATTTTTATTTTTTCAGTTACTCCCATGGTTACCTGAGGTCGCGGGCGGGGCTGTATTCCGCTGGCAGGACTGGAGTTTGCAACTAAAGTATTTGCCCTTTTATCGGAGGCAGAAGTGCCTCTGGATAGTACCTGTTCATCCCGGCTGCCATCTCGATACACGGTTAATCCCTTGCAACCTAACTCGTAGGCAAGCAGGTATGCTTCAGCAATCTCTTCACGAGTCGCCTCATGGGGGAAGTTGATAGTTTTTGAAACGGCATTGTCGGTATATTTCTGGAAAGCAGCCTGTATCTGTATGTGCCATTTGGGATCTATTTCCTGGGCGGTTACAAATATACGCTGCATCCAGGCAGGAACTTCTGGTATGCCTTGCACTGAGCCGCTGTCTGCGATTTTTTCTTTCAGGTCTTCAGAGAGAATCCCAGCTTCCTCGGCGTAATCAAGGAAAAGCGGGTTTACCTCTACAAATGGTGTTTTGTCCAGAACGGTTTTGGTATAAGCTACGGCAAAGATAGGTTCAACCCCACTGGAAGCAGAGCAGATCATAGAAATCGTACCGGTTGGTGCAATTGTGGTTACAGTTGCATTTCGCATCGGCCTTACACCACAATAAACAGATTTTCCATAGTTGGGGAAGGTGCTCCGTTCATTGGCCAGGCGTTCAGATTCCAGGTGGCCTTCGGTCTGAATAAAGCTCATTATCTTTTCTGCGTATCTGACGCCATCTTCAGAATCGTAGGCAATACCGAGCAAAATAAGCATATCGGCAAAACCCATTACGCCCAGCCCTATCTTCCGGTTCCCCTCCACCATTGATTTGATGACATCCAGCGGATAGTTGTTGGCGTCAATCACATTATCGAGGAAGCGAACCGCCAGTCGGGTAGTGCGGGCAAGGTGTTCCCAGTCAATCATGTTCTGGCCATCTTTCTTTTTAACCATTGCCTTGAGGTTGATAGAACCCAGATTGCAGGCTTCGTTTGGGAACAGGGGTTGTTCTCCGCAGGGGTTGGTGGCTTCTATTTCCCCCAGTGCAGGAGTCGGGTTGTCACTGTTGAGGCGGTCAAGAAATACTATCCCCGGTTCACCGTTTTTCCAGGCATGGTCGACGATCTGGTAGAAAATATCTTCAGCTCGCCTCTGGCCAGTGGGTTTTTTGGTATGGGGGTCTATAAGGTCATAATCTGCCTTGTTAGCAAGTGCTTTCATAAAATCATCGGTTATACCTACCGAAATATTGAAATTGGTTATTTCGTTGCTGTCTTCCTTGCAGCGAATAAACCCCTCAATATCGGGATGGTCTACCCTCAGTATCCCCATATTTGCACCCCGCCGGGTGCCTCCCTGCTTGACTGCTTCTGTGGCGGAATTGAAAACTTTCATGAAACTCACCGGACCGGAGGCAACGCCGCCGGTTGAGCGCACAGTGCTGTTTTTCGGCCGCAGCCTGGAAAAGCTGAATCCGGTGCCGCCGCCGGATTTGTGGATTATTGCAGCATGTTTAATGGCATCGAAAATCGCTTCCATGGAGTCATCTACCGGAAGCACGAAACAGGCGCTGAGCTGCCCGAGATCTCTTCCGGCATTCATCAGAGTCGGGGAGTTAGGCATAAACTCCAGCCTGGCCATCATGTTGTAAAAAGACTCTGTGACCTGGCTGGTCTCCTCCGGGCTTTTACCGTATTGTTTTTCAATTTCTCCAACCACTGAGGCCACCCGGAAAAGCATTTCTTCAGGGGTTTCAGCCGGAAGGTTTTCATCCCTTTTTAAATACCGTTTTTCCAGGATGGAGCGAGCAGTACTGGTCAGGTTCATTTTTTCCAAAATTTCCGGGACTATTTTCGAAGTTGTCATTTACTCACCGTCTTTTTTATTTGTTTTGATGTAGGAAGGTCTTAAAAAGAAAACACTACATATTGTGCGAAAGGCAGTTTAACAGAACTATATGTAGTGTGTCAAGCATGTGTAAGGGTCCAGCACATATTGGACTTTTCAGGGTTAGCGATAAATTTATCCAGATAATAACGCAGGGGAGCCTTTTTG
>JAQWDO010000049.1 GCA_028705415.1 Dehalococcoidales bacterium | reverse complement strand
AACAGTTATGCCGGTTATCGTATACTGGAGCAAATCAGCCATTATTTACCCTCCGGTTAATCAGCATTTCTGACCTTGATGCTGGTTGTTACCACTCCCTGTCTTCCGTCACGATAAGTCACCGGAGCCTCTATTTTTATTTCGCTGTCCCCTTCATACATGGCTCCTATCAGTTTC
Organism: Dehalococcoidales bacterium; assembly: GCA_028705415.1. Taxonomy (GTDB): domain Bacteria; phylum Chloroflexota; class Dehalococcoidia; order Dehalococcoidales; family CSSed11-197; genus CSSed11-197. Next base: position 6,510 of record JAQWDO010000049.1, on the reverse strand, counting down.
TGATAACGTTTTTCCATGTATTCCCTTCTCAGTTTCCGTGTGCGGGTTAGCTCTGCTTCGTCAGCATCGAATTCCTTGTGCATCAGTACAAATTTTTTAACCCTTGCCGGCACAGGCAGATAACTGTTTACCCGGTTAATATCACGACGGACCAGTTCAGCTACTTCATCCCGCTGAGACAGGTCTACAAAGGTGGTATAAGAGATGTGATGATCTTCTGCCCACTTGCCTACCATAGTAAAATCCATATTGACGATAGCAGTTACATAATCTCTTTCCGGCCCGCCAATCACCATGGCATCTTTTATATATGGGCTGAAACGTAACCTTCCTTCGATATATTGGGGAGCATATTTTGCCCCTGTCCTGAGCTCGCCCATGTGTTCCAAACGGTCAAGAAACAGTACATGGCCGTGCTGATCGATATTAACAGCATCTCCGGTCCGGCACCAGCCATTGTAAAGTACCTGCCGGGTTTTTTCAGGATTATTGTAATAACCGCTGAACATACAATCACTTCTAACCCAGAGTTCACCTGAATCCATTAGCCGTACTTCCACACCCCTGGCCGGCCTTCCTACACTTTCAAAGCGTATATCTCCTTCGCTGTGGGAGGAGATATACCCTGATTCCGTACTGGCATAATTCTGCCTGAGAGAAACACCAATCGCATGTATAAAGCGAAATGTATCCAAACTTAATACTGAACTGCCGGTTACAGCAAACCGAACCCTGGATAGACCGAGTTTATCTTTAAGGGGGTGGAACAGCATTAAATTGGCAATCTTGTAGAGAATCTTCCACCTTAACGGGGGTTTTTTACCCTCAAGTGTGAAATCCGCCATGCGGTATCCAACCGGCATAAATAAGTTAAATACAAACCGTTTCAGCCAGTGGGCATCCATCATCTTGACCTGGATTTCACTCACCAGGCCTTCCCACTGCCGTGGACCATATATGACAAAATTGGGGCCTACTTCACGAGTATCCTGCGCAATTGTATCCGGCTCTTCAGCAAAATTCAGGCGTGCTCCGGTAAGCAAGTGTGGAATGGTAGAAAAATAGCTGTCACCGACCCAGGCGGCAGGGAAGTTGGAAATCAGGTCATCTTTTTCGGTAAGCGGATAGCGGCTTATAAAACTCCAGGCTGTACGTATCAGCGCGCGGTGAGTGAGTATTGCACCTTTTGGAAGGCCGGTAGTACCTGAAGTGTAGTAGATAAAAGCAGTGTCATCAGGTGTCAGCATAGATACGCGTTGCTCAAATTCGCCGGGGTGGCTCTTTTCATACTCCCTGCCTGAAGCAATCACTTCATCAAAGCTGATAAGAGCGGGTTCATCATAGTTTTTTAAACCTTTAGGATCCCAGTAAACGATTTTTCTGAGGAGCGGCAGCTCATCTTTTATCTGGAGGAATTTGTCCACCTGTTCCTGATCGTTAGCTATGGCAATACTCGCACCCGAATGCTCCATAATATATTTAAGCTCAGATGGAATAGAATCAACAAAGGTCCCGGTAGCTATTGCGCCAGCCGCCTGTACAGAGAATTCCCCCCAGAACCATTCGGGTTCATTATCCCCAATTATGCAAACCACATCACCACGCTTCAACCCCATTTGAACCAGACCCAGAGAAAAGTTCTTGACCTTCTCGCAATAGTCCTGCCAGTCATAGCGTTGCCATATGCCGAATCGTTTCATGCACATAGCCGGGCTCTTTGCCCGCTTATGGCTATTGGCTATTATAAGTCCGGGTATTGTATCTGCTGTCAGCTGTGCCACTATTCCTCCTGGATAAAAAGAAACCTCCCTTGCCGGGGAGGTCATATCTATGCCATATTCAGATTAAGTACTATAATTCCTGCATAAAAGAAATGCCCCCGGCGCACATGGTGCGCCCGGTAAACGCGAAATTAAACTCAACCTGGTTATAATATATTTTATTTTCCATAGCTCGCTCTCACAGAGAACCTGCAGAGATTACCACAAGAATAAAAATCCGTCAAATTATTTTATTACCCCACTATCCCGCCTGCCCGTCACGCCCTTGGCACTCGCTACCGGCACGGTGGTTCCGGTAGCCATAGCTATCAGATCTCCGCGGGAATTTGTAACCTTTATTTCGGAAACGCTTATGCGTTTTCCACTTTTAATTACCCGGGATTCCGCAACCAGTGTTTCTCCTGTTTGGGCACCTCTGAGAAAATGCATATTGAACTGGCTGGCTACACTGGGATAAGACAATGAATTGGCCCCGTAACCAAATGCATGGTCAGCCAGCGCCATGATAATGCCCCCGAATGCCATTCCATGAACGTTTCGATGCTCAGGCTTGATCACCATTGATACCCGCGCATACCCCGGCTGGAGGGTTTCCAGCTTCATACCTATAAATTCAACCGCCGGCTCGACCTGACCTGTCAGCAGTTTGATGTTTTTGTCGATTTCCCCGTTTTCCATCGGATTACCCCTTGAAGGCCTTTTTCAGACCTCTGACCGCCCCTTCAAGGGTACGGTCATTAACACAAAATGACAAACGCATATGCCCGCTTTTGCCGAAGCCGCTACCTGGAACACCGAGCACCCCATATTCCATCAGCTTTCGAACGAAAGCTGTGTCTTCTCCAGGCACCTTCGGAAAGACATAAAAAGCGCCTTCAGGCCTGGTTACGCTATAGCCGGCATCAAGCAAACCGTGGTAGAGATGATCACGTCTGCGCTGGTATTCGGCCACAGATACTGTAACGTTCTGCAGATTGGTTACCGCGTTTTGCATCAGTGCAGGGGCATTTACAAAACCCAGGACCCGGTTTGCATAAATAAACCCTGCAACGAGTTCTTCTTTTTCCTCGATATCAGGGTTGACAGCGATATAACCTATTCTTTCGCCAGGCAGAGAAAGATCCTTCGAGTAAGAGGTTGCCAAAATGCTTTGCCTGTAATTTTTAAGAGGAGATGAAAATTGAACATCATCATATAAAAGCCGGCGATACGGCTCATCACTGATTATATAGACCGAACGGCCGAACCGGCTTTTGGATTCTTCAAGAACTTCAGCCAGGCCTTTCAGAACTGCCTGGTCATAAACAACCCCGGTCGGATTATTGGGAGTATTAAGAATAACCGCTTTTGTCTTTACAGAAACTGCCTTTTGTATAGTTTCCGGAGTCGGCTTAAAATCATCCCCGGTTTCCACGATACGAGCCACTCCCCCATGGTTATCAATATAACTGAGGTATTCCGGAAAATATGGGCTGATTACTATTACTTCGTCACCTGGATCGAGCAAAGTCTTTAGAACAATATTCAGCCCGGCAGCTGCTCCGCTCGTCATGACAATGTCGCCGCCTTTGAAATTTACACCCAATTCTTTTGAAATCGAGGACGCTACCGCATCACGGGTAGCCATATATCCGGCATTTGCCATATAGCGGTGCATACCGGGGCGAGGATTCTGAACACATCGTATCAATTCCTGGCGAAATTCAGCCGGCGGTTCATCCTCCGGATTGCCCAGGGAAAGATCAAATACGTTTTCATCTCCCAGCCGAACACGCAGCTCTTCTCCAGCTTCGAACATTCGGCGTATCCAGGAACTTTGTTTCATTCCCTGTGCGGTTTTAATCGACACCGGCATTTTTTATCTCCTTCTGCCCCAGTGAAAACGCCGCCAGGTTTATATCGAGGATTCTTTGCGGAAGCCTCGCCTCTAAAGATTCTTTCCAGGCTTCAAGACTCAACGGCAACAGAACCGAAAGTGCGCCAAGAAGGAACACATTCAATGTGCGAATGTTGCCCAAATCTGCAACTTTGGTTATTCCATCAATAAAGAATATTTCTCCGGCCCTTTTCCTTATTATATCAAGGATTACTTCATCCGCCGGATATTTCCCCCCTCCACTGGTTACAGATAATGGCGGAGACCCATAATTGTTAATCAATGCCTTTCCGCCAGATACCAGGAAATGGCATGAACGTGCTGCCTCCAGCTTTTCCATACCAAACAACACGTCTGCCTTGCCCACTGGAATCAATGGCGAATTCACCACCTCTCCCATCCTGACATGGCTGATCACGCTGCCTCCACGCTGGGCCATTCCTATAGAATCAGTTTTCTTGACATCCCAACCCATACGCAGTGCAGTATCTGCCAGAATATCACTTGCCAGAATAATCCCCTGGCCACCTATGCCGGTCATAAGAACACTAATATTTTTCATTTATTCTGCCACCGCCTTGCCAATAACACCGATAGCCCCAACCGGACAAACCTGTTCGCATAAACCGCAATTATCACCAGCGCAGAGATCCGGGTCAATATAAACACTGCCACCCTGATACTGGATCGCAGGACATGCCAGTTTAAAACAGGTGTTACACTGCGTGCACCTGGTATTATCTATAATACGGCTGGCACCAGACCGGCGCCGCAAAGGGGCACACTCACCGCGAACAATTACAACCGAGAGTTTATCACTGTCTGTTGCGGTTGCTATGGCATCGCGCAAAGCCTTAATATCGAACGCATCGATAACCAGAACATCCTCAACACCGATTCCCCTGACTGCATTTTCCAGGCTTACTGCCTGCATCTTCTCACCTTTGGCATTAATTCCCGTGCCGGGATGGCCCTGATGACCAGTCATCGCAGTCGTCATATTGTCAAGTATCACTACAGTAATGCTGCTCCGGTTGTATACCGCATCTGCCAGGGAAGTAAGTCCGGAGTGCATAAATGTTGAATCTCCGATTACTGCTACTACTTTATCGGTCACCCCGGCTTTCTCTATTCCCAATGCATGGCCGATACTGGCACCCATACAGGCACAGGTGTCAAGGCCGCCTAGCGGAGGTAAAGCACCCAGGGTATAGCAACCAATATCACCTGTTACCACCAGGCCGCTTTGCACCTGAGAGCTCGCGCCGGATGCCTTTTTCCTGATACGGCGCGGATTTTTTCCGAGAGCATAAAACAATCCGCGGTGGGGGCAGCCGGGGCACAGAGATGGCGGACGTTGCGGCAAGTCGACCTTGCAGAAGTCATCCATAATTGCGGTTTCTTTTAAAAGACCGGCCTTTATGGCGGAGGAAGCTACAATTTCAGGAGACAGCTCACCTGTAATCGGAATAAAAGATTTTCCGCTGACTTCTACTCCCATGGATTTAACAATTTCTTCAACGAAAGGATCGAGTTCTTCTACTACAATCAGTTTTTCAATTCGTGAAGCAAATCCCCGAATCATCCTTTCCGGTAACGGGTAGGTCATCCCCAACCGGAGTATCGGGGCGTTGGGGAATACTTCTTTTACATACTGGAAGGATATGCCGCATGTAATTATCCCCGCCAAACCTTGTCCCTCAAGAATCCCATTTACCGGGCTGGTTTCTGCGTACCGTTTAAGTTCCTTCATGCGCTCTTCAACTGCAACATGCCTTTTACGGGCATATGCGGGTAACATGACGAACTTTTCACAGTTGGCAGTAAACAGCGCTTTTCCTTTTACAGACAAGGCTTCCCGGACACGCACCACAGATTTTGAATGAGAAATACGGGTAGTTGTACGAAACAGCACCGGAGTATCAAACTGTTCACTGATATCAAAAGCCAGAAACATAAAATCATAAGCAGATTGGCTATCATACGGTTCAAGAACGGGGATTTTAGCCAGCCTGGCATAATGGCGGTTGTCCTGTTCGTTTTGCGAACTGTGCATTCCGGGGTCATCAGCACTCACAATCACCAATCCACCGTTTATGCCGGTTATTGAGGCGGAAAGAAGGGGGTCTGCGGCCACATTCAAGCCGACGTGTTTCATACTCGCCAGGCAACGCACCCCTGCATAAGATGCTCCCATTGCAACTTCCACGGCAACCTTCTCGTTGGTTGACCACTCCGCATAAACGCTATCAAACTGGGCCAGATTTTCCAGTATTTCGGTACTGGGCGTACCCGGATACGCAGCAGCCACTTTCAACCCTGCATGATATGCACCCAGCGCAATCGCTTCATTACCAGAAAGAAGAAAAGTTTTTCCAGCCTCCAACTGTTCTATATTATGCATTAATTATCTTCCCCTTACATCAACAGGCGTCCTGTTTTCATTATATATTAAACGAGTCAAGAATTTATTGTCCAACACACGTAAACAATATACCTCCACGGAGTTTCGCCAGGGAGTGTTTCCAATTTGACAAGTCAATCTTCAAAAAGATAAACTTGTCCAATAACTCCGAGCCAGGATTTCCTAAACCTGTCTCAGGCAGGGAAGCCGGCCGAAGGGCAAGCTGAAAAGCCCGTAGGGTGCAACCGGAAACAGTTGCGCCTCCCTCTTTTTGGAAAGGAGATTATCAGAGAGGAAAAGCTTGTTCCGAAAAAGCCTTTTGGTGGTGTTTAATATCAATAATAAATACCAGTGTTATTTAGCTGGCTATTTACATGCATACAGGCAATAAGTCTGTATGCATTTTTTATTTCAAGGAAATTTTAAACAAAGGGGGTAGAATTTATGGA
>JAQWDO010000048.1 GCA_028705415.1 Dehalococcoidales bacterium | reverse complement strand
AGATACTGTTCAAACAAGCAATGGGAAAACCGCCAGCAGGGAAGTGGTAGAGCATGCCGATTCTGTTGGCATAATAGCCATTGATGAACAGCAAAACCTGTTGCTGGTTGATCAATTCCGTTATCCGGCAAGGGAAAGCCTTTTGGAAATCCCTGCCGGCTGTATCGACCCGGGCGAGACACCTGAATCTGCCGTAGTGCGGGAATTACGCGAGGAAACCGGTTTCAATCCGGGATATCTGAAAAAACTGGGGGGTTTTTACCTGGCTCCAGGCTACGCTGACGAATATATGCACGTATTCCTCGCTCGCGAACTGAGTTACGCACCCCTGGTTGCCGAGGATACGGAATATATAGAGGTAATCAGAAAACCGCTGGCAGAGGTAGAGGAAATGATTCGCTCCGGCCGTATTAAAGACTGCAAAACTATCGCAGCCCTATTTTTTATCGGTAAAACTAAAGCCTAGCCCAATTCCCCCGATAGTTGTCTTCCCCCCAATATATGCCAGTGCAAGTGAGGAACAATCTGGCCCCCTTCCTTCCCGCTATTGGTGACCAGCCGGAAACCTTTGGCGCTGATCCCGGCCGCTGCCGCGATGCGTGTGGCGATATTCACCATCTGCCCAACCAGAGCTATGTCCTCGTCAGTCATTGCTGAAATAGACTTGACGTGCTTTTTTGGAATCAGCAACATGTGTACCGGGGCTTGAGGTTGTATATCATTGAAAACGAGAAACCGTTCGTCTTCATATACCATATCACAGGGGATTTCTCCCCGAACAATCTTACAGAAAACACAGTCTTCCATAAACTCCTCCTTTATCTTATCAACTATCTCTCTTGCAAGTAGCAGTACTTTGCCGTCTCTTGCTGAAAAAGATCCCCACCCTGCCAGTCATAGGCTACAACAGCTGGAAATTTTTCTACCACCAGCCGCATAATTGCCTCAGCGCCCAGTTCGGGGTAGCATACCGTTTCGGCTTTTATTACACAATCAGCCAGCAAAGCCCCGGCACCACCCAAGGTTACCAGATATACTGCCCGGTACCGGATAATGGCCTGCCTGATCTCCTCCGAGCGTTCCCCTTTTCCGATCATCGCTCGTAAACCAAGCTCCAGAAGCGGAACAGTATACCGGTCCATACGGCGGCTGGTAGTAGGCCCGCAAGCACCGATGACAGATCCGGGTCGAGCCGGAGACGGCCCCATGTAATAGAGAGTTTGACCACAAAAATCTACCGGAAGATCCAGACCAGAAGCAATCAACTCTGTCAGACGCCTGTGTGCTGCATCCCGGGCAACGTAAATGACTCCGCTTATTAACAGTCTGTCACCAGCTTTCAGGTTTATAACTTCCTGGCTTGAAAAAGGCGAGGTAAACTGAACCGGTTTCATTACAGGACTGCCTCGGCATGCCGCGAACTGTGGCATTGCAGGTTAACTGCAACCGGCAGGCTTGCTATATGGCAGGGGAATGTCGCTGCATGCACCGCCAGTGCGGTATAGCTGCCCCCCATTCCCAGCGGCCCGATTCCCAGCCGGTTTACCCTTTCCAGAATTTCAGCTTCCAGAGCGGATATTTCGGAATTCAGGCCGGGCTCTCCCAAAGGCCGCGCCAGAGACTGCTTGGCCATTAACGCCGCTTTTTCCAGGGTGCCCCCAATTCCTACTCCAATAATCAATGGCGGGCACGGGGCTCCGCCGGCTTTCTTTACTGTTTGCTCAACAAAACTGATTATTCCTTCTTTGCCGTCGCCCGGGGAAAGCATTGATACCCTGCTCATATTTTCTGCGCCTCCCCCTTTTGGCATCAGCACAATCCGCAACCGGTCTCCAGGCACAATCTCATAATGGATAACCGGAGGAGTATTATCTGCGGTATTTATTCTTTCACTAAACGGTTTGTCAACCATCGACTTTCTCAAGTAACCCTCACTGTAACCTGCTCTGACACCCTCGGTTACAGCTTCAGACAAACTGCCTCCATCAATATGAACATCCTGCCCGATTTCGATAAAAACAACAGCTGCCCCGCAATCCTGGCATAGGGGAATACTCTTTTCTCTGGCTAACCGGGCGTTTTCCAGCAACTGAAGCAGTGTTTCCCTGGCAACGGGAGATTTTTCTCTTTCTAAAGCATTCTGGAGCGCCTTGATAACATCCTGGCCGAGCTCGAAGTTTGCCTTCAAGCACAATTCAGAAACCTGTATTTTGATTTGATTGATTCCAACAGTGCGTATTGCCATCTGTCTAGATTTTAACACCCCTGAACACTTATTGACCAATAAGGACCGGTCTTCCATTTTACCCATTGCCGCCCCGCAGAGTATAATCACCTATTATGGATAATAAGAATTCCTCTCCAGAAGATAATGAGCTGGGCAATTTTCAAACCCTGGTGAATATTATTGCCCGGCTGAGAGCTCCCGGCGGGTGCCCCTGGGACCGCAGGCAAACCCATTTGTCAATTCGTGACTCACTGCTCGAAGAAACCTACGAAGTTTTAAACGCTCTGGACAATAATGATGCCTCATCCCTCCGGGAAGAGCTCGGAGATTTACTGCTCCAAATATTGCTTCATGCCCAGATTGCCAGTGATAATGCTGAATTTGATATATCACAGGTAATTAATTCAATCAGTGAAAAATTGATCCGCCGTCATCCCCACGTTTTCGGAAAAACAAAAGCCGGCAGTGTTTCAGAAGTACTCTCCAACTGGGAGGAAATCAAGAAATCCGAGCGCGGTAAAAGCACATCGATGCTGGACGGAGTACCTCCCGCCATGCCTGCTCTGGCCTACAGCCAGGCGATACAGAAACGGGTAGCAAGGGTCGGCTTTGATTGGGATGAAGATGGCGGTGTAATCGAAAAGATCGCCGAAGAAGCCAGGGAGATAGTTGATGCAGAAAGCCCCAATGAGAAAGAGGAAGAATTCGGCGACCTGCTGTTTACCGTGGCCAACCTTGCCCGCCGCCAGGGAGTAGATCTGGAATCAGCCCTGAGAGGAGCCAACCAAAAGTTTTACCGCCGTTTTTCCACTATGGAACGCTTGTGCAGGGAAAAAGGGGTCAATCTGTCAGGCATGAGTTTTGAAGAACAGAATGAGTTATGGGAAGAATCCAAAAAGCTGGTGATGTAACATCGGGGCGAGTGGATTCGAACCACCGGCCTCAGCGTCCCGAACGCTGCGCGCTAACCAGGCTGCGCTACGCCCCGTTGTGTTACCCAATATTATAGAAGCAAGAGGTTTTTTAAAGCAAACTTGATATGAAATACGTAGTATTAATACTGGATGGAGCCGCCGGTCTGCCAATACCGGCACAGGAAAACAGGACCTGCCTGGAAATTTCCAGAACGCCCAACCTGGACCAACTGGCACAAAAGGGCCAGCTTGGAACAGCCAAGACCGTACCGCAGGATATGGAGCCTTCCAGTGCGGTAGCATGTATGTCGGTAATGGGCTACGACCCTCTCAAATATTACAAGGGCCGAGCCGCAATTGAAGCCACCAGCCTGGATATTCCTGTTGGTGAAGATGAAGTAGTATTCAGATGCAACCTGGTTAACACAGAAGGTGGAATCATGCGGAGTTACTGCGCTGGCCACATCACAACCGAAGAAGCCGGCGAACTTGTCAGCGCTCTCAATGATACCCTTGGCAGTCAATCTGTTACTTTTTATCCGGGTGTAGGTTATCGGCATATATTGAAGTTGAGGGATCACAATGAAACCCTTAATGCGATCACCGTTCCGCCGCATGATATTTCCAATCTCCCTGTTTCCCAATACTTGCCGAGCGGCGAAGGTAGTGAAATACTGCTTAAAATCATCCATGACTCCAGGCAAGTATTGGGAAACCATCCGGTCAATGCCAAACGCCGAAGTGCGAATAAAATCACCGCAGATTCGATTTGGCTTACCTGGGGTTCCGGCAAACCTCCCCGGCTTCCCTCTTTCGAAGAAGCCTATGGCAAACATGCGGCTATCACTTCCGGAGTAGATCTGCTGCGCGGCCTGGGTAAAATGATGTCGATAGAAACTCTGGATATCCCCGGTATCACCGACGGCCAGGATAATGACTGTGTTGCCCAGGCTGAAGGTGCAATTGAAGCTCTTGCCAGGAATGACCTGGTTATTGTTCATTTTGAAGCACCGGACGAAGCTGGCCACGCCGGCTCGATTGAGCAAAAAGTAGCAGCTATTGAAAAGGCAGACCGGGACATGGTTGGCAGACTTGCCGGTTATCTGGAAGGTCGCGGGCGGCTGCTGGTGATGCCTGACCATCCTACACCGATAGAATTATTAACCCATACTTCTGAACCGGTCCCCTTTCTGATATGGGGCAGGGATATTTCTGCAGGGAAAGGATCAAGGTTTACTGAAATCCAAGCCAGGCAAAGCGGAATTACGTTCGATCCGGGCTGGCACTTAATGCAAAGGCTTATTGCAGGTTGATAATCTAATGGCAAACAGAGAAGACGAATATTACCGGCAAAACTATTATGGAGGCCATCCACCCGCCTGCACCTGTGTAAAATGCACCGAACAAAGGCTTGCGGATATAAAAAAATCACACTCCGCCGGAAAATGCTGGCACTTTTTATTGACAGGCGTATCCATCACAGCAGCCGGATGGATCGTTTTTATGCTGCTTCGCGGTTCGATGGGCACCGGCATTGGCATGATTTTTATCACGGCTTATCTGGGTGTTTTCATATGGGCGGCTTCGGTATTAAAATCCCCCCGGTCAGGATTCATATCAGGGCTGTTATCACTGGCAATCATCCTGTCTGCAATAATAGGCAGTATCGCGACCTGGTAACGGGGCGGTTTAATTTTTTTTACCGGATCGGAATAACCATTTTCTGGCCAGGTTGTCCCAAAACCGCATCGCGCGGGTAACTGTAATAGCAGCTAACAATCTTACTGCCATAACGATGAAAATGTTGGCTCCTACAATAGTGGAAAGAACTCCGGAATGTTCAATCATGGAATGGTTAATGCCAATTGACGCGTGGAAATATTGAAGTTCTGCAGGAGGAAGGGTTCCCTTTCTGCACTCTTCCATAATAACTGCCGAACCAATTGTAATGCCGCCAAAAATTGCAACCAGCCAGGGCAACATGGCATGATCGGAAAGCCCCATCATACGCATCAACGGTGAAAGTGCTTTCCTCGCTTTTTCTATAATCCCATAGGAAACAGCAATTTCCTGAAGTGCCAGAATGAAAGTCACCACCAGCACAATCTGTGCCCCAAGCAGTGAAATGTTTTTCAGCCAATCAACCAGAACCTGCCCGAGACTGGCCCTGGAAGCAATTTCTGCCACGGCGACGCTTTCACCGGTTGAAGAGAAAAAAAGCGACACCAGGTATACACTAAGCATTGAGGCTGATATCCTGATGGCAGTTATTTTAAAAAAGTTAATTCCTGAACGCCACTGAATAATCCCCTCAACTATCAGAGAGTGTGAAATGGCAGAAAAAAGAATAATCAGCACTTTTTGAGCAACTGTAAAATCCATGACTGCCATCACGGCAACACTCCCGTAAACATCAGCAAAGACACCAACCAGCAATGGCAGAAAAGCTTCTGCCGGCAGGTTAATCAACGACATGACCGGGCTGAACACAGGCCCCAGCCATTCCACCACTCCAAACCATTCGAGAAGCACTGCAAGCAGGGAAAAAGGCAAAAGCAGCTTCAGAATCCAGATTGAACTCCTGATGCCTTTCTTTGCCCCGATTATTAAACTGGTCTTAAAGCTATTATTTCCGGTTTCATCCATCATCGGCAACCTCTGAGCATAAACTCTAATTATAACTATTCACAGGTACACAGTCTATTAAAAGCCCGGGCAGAAAAACCGGGGGCAGGGAGCAATGCTTGTCAGCCTTGAAAAGCTTATTGTATACTAGGTTATCATTATTTCCGGCTGGGAGGAGGTTACCGTGGAACTTTTTTGCTTTCCAAAATGCCCTAAATGTGGTGATCAGGAGGGGGTTTTAGTGCCATTGTCTGACTTCGGTTCAAATGGTGCTTCACTGCTTTACAAAGCCTGGGTTTGTACCAACCCGGAATGTGGCTATAACCTAAAAATAAGAAACGGTGATATTTATATTAACGAACCAATCATGAACGGGGCGACCAATCATCGTGCCCGTCCCTCTTCCTGACCCGGCACAACCAATACACACCGGCCAGGGATAACAATATGATGTTAACCCATCTGGACAAGATCAACCGGATGGCGCTTGACTTTCTTTTCCCTCCGAAATGCATCAGCTGCGGACGGGAAGGAAAGTATATTTGTGATAATTGTATGGATGCGGTAAAGGGCATCAAGCCTCCGGTGTGCCCTGTATGCATGTTGCCTGTTGCAGGAAAACAAAAGTGTGACTGCCGCTTCTGGCAGTCACTCGACCGGCTGAGTGCTCCATTTGCATTCCAGGGTACGATAAGAAAAGCTGTCATCCAATTCAAGTTTCACAACCTTAGAGCAATTGCTCCTTTTCTTGCACAGTTGCTTTACCGTCATCTTGAAAACAAGCCTATTACCTTCGAAATACTGGCTTCGGTTCCCCTGCATAAAAAACGTATCAGGGAACGTGGCTATAATCAATCCTGGTTACTGGCGAGAGAACTCGGCAAATTGACCGGTACACATCCGGATGCAGTACTTGTTCGAAGCCGCCACACTTCATCACAGGTTGATTCAGGCAAGGCCAGACAAAGACGGATAAATGTCAGCGGGGCATTTGATTGTAGAAGCCATATGGTTAAGGATA
>JAQWDO010000047.1 GCA_028705415.1 Dehalococcoidales bacterium | reverse complement strand
GATAAACCTGTGAAGGCCTTCGTATACCTCTTCATCAATAGTAACAGTCAGCTTTTTGTGCATGAGACTCCTCCATATACGTATAATATACGTATAAAATAATATGATGTCAACTTCATCCCAATATAAAAACGTGTTATATTCTTCCGTTGTGGATGAAAACATTAACATCCCTTTTAATGATGGAGTATAAGTAAATGGAATCATTGCAAGATTACATGGATGAATACAATAAGCAGGTAGCGAAGGGTTATATTCCAAAAGCATACAGAGGCTTAATGGAATATATGAAGAGCTTGAGGGTATATTTTGAATCCAGTTACCCTGAATACTCCGCCCCCGGGGGCTTGTACCAAGGTTACATGGACATGACATATTTTCCGCTTTTCCCGCACTCATTACAACGCAGAAATCTGAAAATTGCAGTAGTGTATATCCATGAAAGTGCAAGGTTCGAAGTATGGCTGGCGGGAGCTAACAGAAAGGTGCAGGCAGAATATCGAAGGCTTATAGGTGAAAGCGGTTGGAACAAGTTCCGCTCTTCACCAGCAATCAAAGGAACAGACTCAATAATAGAATATACCCTGGTTGAACAGCCGGATTTTGGTGACTCAGACGCTTTAACCGGGCAAATAGCTGCAGGAACATCATATTTTATTACAGAGATTGAGAATTTTCTGTCCGGGCACTAACGGCAGTAATCCCCACAGGGAATCGATGACTAATTATACAATTATACTTGTGCTAATCTTTTAACAGCCAATATCCAAAAACAGGAGGAATTTGATTATGGATAGCCAGATTCAACGTCTCAAAGACATGGACGAACTGATTGAGGACTTCAAAAGCCATCTGCCGGAAGCTTACAAGGCCAGGGATGAGTTTAACGATGAGGTGTACAAAGATGGAGCGCTCAGCGCCAAAACCAAGAGGCTGATGGCGATGTCTATCGCTGTACGGATAGAATGCACCAGCTGTATTATTTTCCAGACAAAACTTGCCGTAGAGGCGGGCGCTACCAAAAGAGAGGTTGTTGAGGCTGCTTCTGTTGCCAGTGCGATGGGAGGAACAAGCGCTTCCTCCGGTTTGTGGATTGTTGTACAAACAATGAAAGACCTGGGTAAATGGTAGCATCAGGTTTCGCCTGCTAAAATTTAATACACAGCAACCCTTTAGTTTATTTGGTGAATATTAAATGATAGAAAAACTTATCATATCCGTTATTGAAAATGAAGTAGAGAATGCAGATACAGTTACCCGCTTTCGCAAGCCTGTTACAGGCTTTGCCGAAGTTAAAAACGATGACTTTAAACACATCAGAAAAGTAGTCGGTGAGCATCATATCAGCCCTGATGATTTACTTCCGGGGGCCCGGAGTCTTGTTGCTTTTTTCCTGCCTTTCTCCAAAAGTGTGGTCAATGCTAATTTAAAAAATGACTATGTAGCCAGAGAATGGGCAGTGGCATATGTTGAAACCAACAAGCTCATCAGGCAAATCTGTGAAAGTGTAGTGCGCGCTCTGGACAAGGCCGGTATTGAAGCTGCCTATGAACAGCCTACTTATGATTTCGATAAAAAGAAGCTCGCCGCCCGCTGGTCACACAGGAGTGTAGCCAGATTAACCGGAATAGGCAGTTTTGGTTTGAACAGGCTTCTTATCACTGATGCAGGGTGCACGGGGCGTTTTGGTAGTCTGGTTATAGGCACCAAGCTGGGCTCTGTTCCTGCAGAACAAAAAGAGAGATGCCTTTATTTTTATAACGGAAGCTGCAAATTGTGTATCGAGCGCTGTCCCGTGAATGCGATAAAAGAAGACGGGCAGTTCGACAGGAGGGCATGTTATCAATACCTGCAAAAATCAGAACTCTTTTTTGATGATTTGCCTTCAACCGAAGTCTGCGGCAAGTGTTCGGTCGGCCTGCCCTGTTCATTCAAATCGGCGGTAGCGGCAAATATGAACAAAAAGTCTTGACGCTGATTCTGATCTGGAGTTAATTGCCAGATACGGGTTTAATATTCTCTTTTTGGCCCCCGGGGCTAACCACCGTCACTTTTTTCACCCTGACAAGGGGTTTGCCGGTTGTTCTGTTCGATATGATTAAAATAATGCTCATACCCCTATCTTATCGGATGGCCTGGCATTATAATGGGAAACAAGCGCGAAAAGCGAAAGTCTTCAAATGCGGGAGGAGGTACGTAATGGAACTGATTGAGGAACTAACCAAAAATTTGGGGGTGAGCGAAACTCAGGCCAAGGGTGGAGCCGGGCTGATTTTTAACCTGGCGAAAGACAAGCTTGGTTCGGATGATTTTTCCAAAGTGTCATCAGCAGTACCGGGCATTGATACCATGATGGAAGCCGCTCCAGCCAGTAAAGGGGGTGCACTTGGCGCACTTGGTGGTCTTGCCTCCGGGTTTGGTGGCAAGGCTGGTGGATTGGGTGCTTTAGCTGGCCTTGCTGGTGGGTTTTCAAAGCTGGGCATGGATGGAAGCATGATCAGCAAGTTTGTTCCTGTGATACTCTCTTTTGTTAAGGGCAAGGGCGGAGACGCTCCCAAAGGTATTTTGGAAAAAGTATTAAAATAAAAGCAAGTTACAAGCCCGTTATTAGTTATCTTTGACGCTTATTGAGGAAGCGGCAAAAGCCCCGCCGCGGCTTTTTTTGTTGATTTTCTTTAAGAACAGCAACTGTTTGGCGGGCAGCAACCGGTTGAACCGGAAGGACCACAGCAGGAGTTGTGCCCGCCTGCTTCTTTTCCGGCAAAAAACAGCTTGATGTTATCTGGCACATCGGTGAAAGGCGGAGTATTTGCGTCTTGCTCTGAACCTGAGTAGGCTGCTCTTAAAATGGCATCTATTATCATGGCTTTGGGTGGAGACCAGTATTCTTCCCCGTTGTATACCCAAACACGGCAGTCAATTGCGTTGTTGCCGCTGATTTCAGAACAGCTTGGGCACAATTTCTCTCTTATTTCGGGCTGGATATCCAGGCCATTTATCCGGATAGACGGGGAACTGGTAAACCTTAATAACCTGGCATGGTCCTCATTCAGAACCTGTATTTTACATGTTGTTATCTTGTAACCGCATTCTTCCAATACAGGAGCAATTGCTGATACCGCCTCGTCAAGAGCAGCTTCTGTTGCCCGGCAAGGACTGCACGTATTTAAATCCAGGAACAGGTATTCAATTTTTATTCTTTTGTTATCCATGGCTATTGTCTCCTTTTGCCGGATCCTGATGTCTGGCTTTAAACAGCTTTAACACTATATGCGCATATAGGATTATAGCACTATCTGACTGCGGTGTCCATAATGAAATGCTTCCGAAACTGGCTCCTCGCTTCTACCGGCTTTCTCAGAGGAAAGAATTTCCTTGCATCTGGTCAAATAAAAAGGTGAATGGGGGCAGCGCTCATAGAAGTCATAAGAAACAATGGTTGGTTTCTTGCTGTTGTTATGTTTCTTAAGGTTGCTTCAGACATTCGTCGTGATTGTCGACGTTGCGCATTATCAATCTATCACCATGGCGCTCGAATGTCATGCGGTATTTATGATCAACATAAGCCTCGATAATTCCCGGGGCGCTTTCCACTGGATGGCTTCTCAGACCCGGGTGCCTGAAGTCGGAATCAAGAAGGGTGAGCGCTTTATCAACCTTTTGTTGTATTGCCCTGGGAAGCCGGGCGTATTGTTTCGCAAACCGCTCGGTAAGGTCGACTGGCATTATCGAGTTTTCTTAACACTCTTATTTTGCGCTTTGGCAGATTGGCCACGAAGATGGGATAAAGCCGATTGGGCATCAGAAAAGCTGTGCACGCGCCCGGCAATAATGTCTGCCTCTGCTTCTTTTTCCCCTTGCTGCCAACGTTTGGTCCAGAACCAGGCTTGGTCTTTATCAACAAGCTTCTTGACCTTGAGCACAATCTCTCCATTTTTTACCTGTACATCCATATAATCGCCCTCTTCAATATTAAGCTCTTTTCTTATCGAAAGAGGCAAGGTTAGCTGTGCTTTCTTGCGCATCTGTATTAGCTCGGACATTGCGTTCTCCTACTTTCCTACTATCTTACTCGGACATACAACTGGTGTCAATACGCCTGGCTTTTTTGTTTATAGTGAAAGCACCGAAAAGTTTGTTTTCTGTTATTAAATTTAGCTGGTAATCAACCATAGATTGATTGCCAGCCCTGGCTTTAGCAGGTCTTCTGGTTTAACCCATTTATATACACGTCTATTCCTGTTTGAGATTAAGGCGCGCTTTGGCAGCTACCACTACACCACTTTTAAAATACTCTGTCTTTAATTCCTTTAAATCATGGTCCTCGAGTATTTTGCTTAAGCCTCCAGTGTGTAGAAAGTCTTTAAAACCCCGGTAATGATCACCCCCGGCAATACGTTCTATGATCCTGGCAAGCAGAGCCGGTATATTATTTGGGAGCGGCACCTGGTAATCAATAAAAACCAGAAACCCTTCCGGTTTTACTACTCTTTTCATCTCGGAGACAATTTTATTTCTTGTGATCTGATCTTTGTCGTGTATTCCAAAAGATACGGACACATAATCAAACATCCCGTCGCCGAAAGGTAAAGCAGTGGCATCTGCCAGAATAAAATTTATGTTTATTAAATTCATTCTGGTTTTGTTTTTAATGCCAGATTTTATCATTGTTTCTCCGGTATCTATTCCGGTTGCCATAATGCCGTAACGGGCGTATTCGATAACCTGCGCGCCTGTTCCACAGCAAACGTCCAGTACTTGATCACCAGGCTTCATGCCAGCAAATTCCGGCATTGCCTGCCTGATGTTTTTCAGTACCGGGTCAATTGTGTTTTCGTAACTCGGCCAATACATTGGTTGTATACAACCTCAAGTTAAAGTCAGAGAATATTATATATCCCTTGGCAAGGGGTCCGTAACAAATTCGTTCACCAATATCTTATGCTTTTTGGCACCTTCATAATAGCCGGATAGTACTATTGCTATTAATTTTAAGACAGAATATAATCGTTTTTATCAAGGAGGAATGAAATGAGAAGATTTATTATAACCATCTTTGTGGTGGCAGTTCTTTGCCTTTCAGCGACTTCAACCGTTTTCGCAGGCGGTGATAAAGTAAGAGGGGAGAACGGTCAGGGGGAGGTAAACCAGGTCCAGGTTCAGGACCCACCTCCGTTCCAGCCTTAGCGTGTTGTAATACTGGAACATTTATTTGTGGCGGGTAAAGGCAATCCGCCACAGTATTTTTATTGGGGAGGAACAGAATTGGAAGGCCATATTTCTCTCTCCCTCGAACAGGCACACAAGCTGTGCCAGGCATATACGGAAAAGCACAAAGTCAGGCTGTTCAGCCAATGCTGGGGCTGCTTGAAGTATTCCAGGGATAACCCTGAAAAAATGTGCTTTTACGATCCACCGGATAATAACGGCTGCCGGTTCGTAAACGAGCTATACAAAAGTCAGAATAGAACTTAGGCCAGGCACAGATCCGGTTAACGCCCTTCTTCGGCTTCCTGTTCCATTTTATACAAGCGTGTATAGTAGTCCGGGAATTCGTTGAGGTGGGCTAATGCAATTTTTCCGGTCAGGACTGGGTCGTCATTGGTAATATTTGTGTGGGGGCTGACCAGCCCGTGTTCCAGCTCGACATCAAGCCCCATGCGGAACTGCTCAACATCGAACTCACTCCAGTCTATCCCCAGCTTCTCTCCGATTGTCTCTGCTTCTTCGGCGGTAAAGTGTTTCTTTCCTTCCTTTTCATCCTTGAAGGAGTCAGCCACACTCTTGCCGAAAACCTGCGCTGCCTTGCCTACATCTCTGAACTTGGCTTTTACCTCTTCATCTCTGAACCTGTTAGCCATTGTCTTGGCTGAGGCAGATGCACTTTCTGTAAACTCTCTGGCCCTTTCCTTTAATGTCGGGTCGTTAAAGATTTCACTGATAGCCTGGCCGAAAGACGTGAATATTTCGGTAAAGCTTTCAACAACCTGCTTCTTGTCTGATTGTGCCATTTTTTACATCCCCTCCCATGTTATTATCATATTACTGTTCAAGTATCCGTTTAAGGCTACTGGTTTTTGGTGGATGTTTCGCCGGTAGCTTTATCGGCCTGCTCCAAAATAGCCCAGCAACCAAGAAAGAACCATTATTACCAGAGCGTTTTGGGTTGCCGTCATCTCAGTCTCCTGTTTGTTAGAACTCGACTATACCTGGGCAAATACCACTGTATAATTATGGCCGTACTTCTTGGCACATTCAGGGCAGCACTGAGCTTCGCCATCATGCGTTGCCATAATATGATCCTCCCTAATGTTTCAGAGCAGGTATAGTAATTATACTCCCGGTTACAAGCCCTGTGCCCTGTTTAACCTTGCCTTTGGGTGATAAAAATCTTGGCTTATTCGTATTCTTTAGGGACTGCGCAGATCATAACCATTGGCTCATCAGCTGAGGAATTGCGGTATTGGTGTTCCTCTCCCGGTAGCACCAGGGCAAAATCGCCTTTCTTTACGCTGTAGTGTTTACCCTGGACCACCAGGTGGCCAGAGCCTCCGATAATGTAGTTCATGTGTTCGTTATCGTGGCTGTGAAGAGGAGTATGGCCGCCGGGTTCTATGGTAAATACACGGAAAGAATAGGTCGGCGCTCCGTGTTTGGCCGACAGGGGAATCTGTTTAAATACCTTATAAGCCCCTTCCATCTCCATTTTGGTTTTCGGAGCATTTTCCAAAGAAGTGATGTACATACTTCACCTCGAATTTTCTATTTTCTGAACAGCTTTGTGCTCAGGT
>JAQWDO010000046.1 GCA_028705415.1 Dehalococcoidales bacterium | reverse complement strand
GTTTCATCTAGCTATTAGTCCTATTGCAGCACAGTTCATCATAATGTGGGTAATAAGCCAGGGGGGCAGTGTCACCGGTGGCTTTGTTGGCATTAGCGTGCCGGCGGCGGAAATATTCGGCTACCGGTTTACCGGCCCATTGAGCAAGTACTATCTGATTTTGGCCATTTGCGTGATTGCAGTATTTGTTGCCAAAAATCTGGCAAGAACCCGGCAGGGACGAGCATTTGTGGCGGTAAGGGATAACGATCTGGCAGCCCAGGTAATGGGTATAAACCTGTTTCGATACAAGCTGCTCGCTTTTTTTACCGGCTGTTTTTTTGCCGGAATCAGCGGAGCACTGCTGGCACACTGCTACTACGGATTTCTTAATCCGGAATTTTTCAGCTTCAAGGAATCTATACTGTATGTAGGCATGATAATCATCGGGGGGCTTGGAACAACTGTTGGGCCGATTTTCGGTGTGGTCTTCATTCGCCTGCTGGAGAGGCTGATTTCACTGGAACTGGTTCCTTTTCTGGAGTCGACCATTACCGTACTGCCTTCCGGTTGGGCTTCCGGAGTTACGCCAATGCTTTTTGGCCTGGTAATCGTCTTGTTTTTAATCATTGAACCCAGAGGGCTTGCCCACCGGTGGCAGTTATTTAAAAACTCGTATCGGCTCTGGCCTTTCTCGTATTAAAGTTAAACAGATTACATAAAAAGTTGGTTAGAAAAGTGGAGGAAAATTAAATGGAAAATCATTATTACCCATGTATTACCAGGCGTGGATTTCTTAAGGGGACCGGTATGGCATCACTTGTCCTTTTTATCGGCGGCATACCATTTCTGGTATCAGCCTGCGGGGATCAGAAAGAAACCATCAGGCTGGGGCTGTCTACCCCGAGTACCGGTGCTGCTGCTGAAAAAGGACAGGTGCTTGAACATGGCAACAAGGACGCTATCCGTTATATTAATGAGGAGAAGGGTGGTGTTGCCGGGTACGAAGTAGAACTGGTCTGGATGGACAATGGCTATAATGCATCATCCATGGTAAACAACGTTAACAAGTTTATGGACAGCAAGTGTCTGACATTCGGGTGTTCTTCCTCAGCCATGATGACGGCTGCAATGACGGTTGCCAACCAGAATGGGTTCACCGGTCTGGCAGTATATGGAGCTCCGGTGATTTACCGGCCGCCGCAGCATATTTACGGACAGATGCCCGATTATGGTGACGATTTCGTGGTATTTGCGCAGTATTACAAGGATAACCTTTGGAACGGGCAGGGAAAACCCACTGTAGCAATGCATTTGCTAAACAATTCCACCGGATATGGTGCCCATGATGGAGCGAAGGCCAAAGCTGCAGAAATGGGTTTTGAGATACTGGAGCCGGTTTTTGAGCATACAGCCAGCACAACATCTGAAACAACCAGCTTGAATTCCATCCGGGCGCTGAATCCGGATATTCTCTATATTGCCAGTACCCCGAAGCCCAGTTCGGTTATTATCAAGAACGCCAGAGAGTTGGGGATGACTGGGGGAGACATGGTAATTGCATGTGGGCATGCCGGAATGACCAAAGCCCTGGTTGACCTTGCCGGCGCCGACGTTTGTGAGGGGGTATACGGTTTGTTCCCAACAGTAAACTGGGATGACGAAGCTCCCGGAATGGCTAAAGTTAAGGAATACTGCCAGAAATACCACTCATCAGATTATGGAAACATGGATTATATTGCTTCCTGGTGCCAGAGTCTTATCATGGCAAAAGCAGCAGAACTTGCCGTTGGGGCGGTTGGCTACGAAACTCTGGCCAGGGGCGGCGCCGATGCCTGGAAGGCGTACGAAGACTACGGGATCAAGGCGCTTGACAACTATGATGTAGAGGGGCTTCAGGGGCCGGTGAGCTATACCCCGGGAGATAACCGTATGTCCAAGTCTCTTCGTGTTTTTCAGGTGCAAAATGGGAATATCAATCCGGTGACGGATTGGATAGAGGCGCCGGTGATTGAATATGAAAAGTTTGACTGGTTTGGAAAGAAATAGTATTTTACCAGGGGTGCCATGCTTAAGCTGAACAACATAGAAGTAACGTACTTGAATGTCATACGGGTCATTCACGGTGTTTCCATGACCGTGCCGGATGGCGCCATAGTGACCCTGCTGGGAGGAAATGGCGCCGGAAAAAGCACCACGCTCAAGGCTGTTTCCGGGCTTCTTCATGTTGAAGAAGGCAAGGTGACAGACGGATCTATATACTGGGATGATATTCGTATTGATGAAAAGGGCGCCGAGGATATTGGCCGTTTGGGTATTGTGCAAGCCCTGGAAGGGCGCCGCATATTCGGGCACCTGACGGCCGAGGAAAACTTGCTGGTTGGAGCATTCAATCGAAGTAATCGGGGCGAAGTCAGGAAAGATATGGAGATGGTTTACCACTACTTTCCGCGCCTGAGAGACTTGAGAAAAAATACTGCTGGTTACCTTTCCGGTGGTGAACAGCAGATGGTGGTGATTGGCAGGGCGATGATGGCGGCCCCCCGTATGATGATGCTTGACGAACCTTCGCTTGGCCTGGCGCCGATGCTGGTTGAGGAAATCTACGAGATTATAAAACGTTTCAACCAGGATCAGAAGACCTCTGTTTTGATTGTTGAACAAAACGTACGGGTAGCGCTCAATATTGCCGATTACGGATATGTTCTGGAAAATGGCAGAATAGTCCTTGACGGAACTGCAGATTTTCTAAAGAATAACGAGGACGTAAAAGAATTTTACATGGGGCTTTCGGCTGCCGGTACAAAGAAAAATTACCGGGAGCTGAAGCATTACAAAAGGCGGAAAAGATGGCTGTAAAAAGAGATGAACATTACGATGAGTGGGAAACAATCTCACCTGAAGCCCGAGAAAATTTTATCAACGGCAAACTCAGGCTGCAGCTGCGCCATATTTATGATTATTCTGTAGCTGCAAGGGCAATATTTGAAGAAGCTGGAATCACGGCTGATGATATCAAAAATGCGCAGGATCTGGCACGCATCCCGGTGACTCGCAAGGAAGATATTATCCGTCTCCAGGAAGAAAATCCACCTTTTGGTGGCCTGGAAACTGTTGCACTTCCAGATGTTGAGCGTGTTTTTATTTCACCCGGTCCTGTATATGAGATGCAGCCTGCTCATGTTGAATGGTTCAGCCGGGCGTTATGGGCGGCTGGTTTCAGGCGCGGTGATGTCGTTTTAAACAGCTTTACATATCATCTTTCTCCCGCCGGTTTACTAATGCACGAAGGCCTTAGAAATTGCGGGGCTACTGTAGTAGTTACTGGAGCAGGAAATACCGAGATACAGCTACGAGCCATGAAGCACTTGAAAGTCAACGGTTTTCTGGGTACCCCTTCATTTTTAATGACACTTATAAACAAAGCCGAAGAATCCGGGGAAGACTTTCGTAAAAATTACAAATTAGAGCGGGCATGGTTTACCGGTGAACCGCTGGCTTCATCCGCACGTGCTATTTTTGAAAACAAGTACAAAATTGATACATACCAGGGTTATGCGGTAACCGAACCTGGAGGGGTAATAGCTTACGAATGCAAGCATAAACAGGGTTTTCATCTCATGGATGATTATGTGGTTGAAATTATTGATCCTGCCAATGGCTTGCCGGTTGATGCTGGTGAGGTCGGTGAGGTTGTGGTTACCCCGGTCCACAATAAAACCTGGGGACTGGTTAGATTTGGAACTGGAGACCTTTCGCGCCTGGATACTTCTCATTGCCCCTGCGGGAGAAGCGCTCCGAGATTGAGAGGTATCCTGGGCAGGGCGGGTGATGCGGTGAAGATTCGCGGAATGTTTGTAGTGGGACGAGAAGTTGAAGGGGTAATGAAAGCTTTCGAAGATATAACCAACTACCAGCTGCGGGTGAGCCGTATTGGCGCAAGGGATCTGGCAGAGATGGTCATTAGTACGAAAGCGGGAGCAGATGAATACTCTATTACGAGCCAGATCGCCAGTGAATTTCAGGCCAGGTGCCGTTTAAAGCTGGATAGTATCAGTACAGTGCCGGAAGCAGATTTCAAACCAGGATATCCCAGGATAGAAGATACCCGTACCTGGGAATAGCGCGAAGAGGCTTAATCCTCCTTGCCCAGATAGGCGGCAATGACCTCGGGATTTGTGCGGATCTCTTCGGGGGTTCCTTCTGCTATTTTCTTACCGAAATCGAGCACAATAATGTGGTCAGCTATATCCATAACCACTCCCATGTCGTGTTCTATGAGAATAATGCTCCTGATGCCGTCTCTGAGTACGGGAGTGTTCGGATAAGTCTGCCCCTGGCCTTCGAAAATGTCTATTATAAAACGAGCTATATCTTCTTTTTCTTCAAGGTTCATCCCGGCCATCGGTTCGTCCAGCAGCAGGACACTGGGTTCCAGCGCCAGGGCTCTGCCGAGTTCAACTCTTTTTCGCATGCCATAGGGCAAGGAACCAACAACGCTTTTGCGAATAGGCTCAATTTCCAGAAAGTCTATGATATCTTCAGCTAAACGGCGGTGCTCGATCTCTTCCTTGTGTGCTGGCCCAAAGTACATGGCAGAAGAGAGCATGTTTTGCTTCATGTGTACATGTCTGGCAGCCATTATGTTTTCCAGAGCAGTGAGGCCAGCGTAGAGTTCTATATTTTGAAAGGTCCGTGCAAGCCCCAATTTGGCTGCAAGGTCGGGACGTATCCCGGTAATGTTTTTGTTTTTGAAGGTGATACGGCCTTTCTGGGGTTTATAGAAACCGTTGATGCAGTTGAGAAGGCAGGTTTTTCCGGCGCCATTTGGCCCGATTATGGCGAGGATTTCATTTTCTTTTACCTGGGCGCTTACTCCTTTTAGTGCCTGGACGCCACCGAATGAAAGGTGTATATCGTCAATATCCAGAATTACCGGTTTATCCATCCTGATTATTCTCTTCTGCTAAAAGTCTGTTCCGGTACTCGGTTGTATGTTTACAGGGAAGGCCGACACATCCTGGTTTTATCGTAGATTCTGGGCAGGCAGCATCCGGCTTTCTGGCGTTTTGATTTCCCTTTTCCCCATTATGACCAAATCCCGTACATCCAAGGGAACCATCCCTGTAGACGAAAATGGTAACCTCATCCTGTACAGTATCGCAGTATATGGTTGTAGCGGTAAGTTGCCAGTCGACCATTGAAACCTCTCAGACAAGTTCAAAACATCCTATCATTATTATACCTGAAAACACAATTGTAATGCTTGTTTTGTTGGTGTAGTTATGATTTAATTAGCCGTAATAAATCGGCAAGGAGGTTGATATGGCACGTTATCTTCAACTGGTAGTGCTTACAGATAAAGGGCGTAAAAACTTTAACGAGAATCCGGACTGGATAAAAGAAGAGCTGGATAAGGAAATTGAACTGCTGGGAGGCAAAATCGTCACCCAGTATGCACTTTTGGGGCAGTATGACTTTATCAATATAATTGAAGCCCCTTCGGATGAAGTCGCGGCAAAAATCGCCATCAAGCTTTCTGCTACCGGCACAGTTAATCCGACCACGCTGGCCGCCATTCCTCTGGAAAACCTGGTGCAGACGCTGAGAAAGAGCGATCAACCGGACTGGTAGCCTGGCCGGGTATTGAACTACTGCCTATCTTATCTTATGGGGAATAACCAGTACCGGAACGGCTGATTCTTTAAGCACCTTTTCTGTTACGCTCCCGAAAGCCCAGCGGGCAATGCCGGTGCGTCCGTGACTGCTCATCACAATGATATCTATATCATTATCCCTGGCATAATCCAGAATTGCTTCAGCCGGTGAACCGGTTGCGGCTACGGTTGTGGCAGTAATGCCTTTTTCTGCAAGGAAGCCGGCTACTTTTTCCAGGTATTGTTGCATCTCTTCCTGGTAAGCTTCGTCAAGCTGGCGTGCCAGATCATTGCTAAGGCGCTGACGGACACCGCTATCCAGAGGTTCTCTCGCTCGCAGTAACACCACTGCAGGAGGGTTGCTGCATTCCGTTATGCTGATTACATGGTTCAGGCTGGTTTCGGACAATTCCGAGCCATCAAGCGGCACGAGCATATTCTTATACATTGAATTCCTCCTGTAAATAGAACGGTAATATAATTCTATCATAACAAGGCAAATGTTTTAGCTAACAGGCCGGCTGCCGTTTTATTTAAAGATCTTGACACATCTGGTGATTTGAACCATAATTGTTAGATCAGCCTAACAAAAAGGTGGTGTTTTGGTTATGCGCCATTCATCCAGCATTGAAGATTATCTGGAGGCAATCATGCTTCTTGCCGATGGTGAAGAAAAAGTCACCGTAACCCGCATTAGTCAGGCTATGGGGGTGAAGAAGCCAAGCGTTACCTCGGCTGTAACCAGGCTGGTTGAAAACGGGCTGGCAAAACATGAAAAATACGGGGAAATTCATCTAACCGGACAGGGGCGAAAGATTGCGCGTGATGTTTACAAACGCCATCAGGCTCTCAAGCGTTTTCTGATTGATATCCTGGCAGTAAAGGAAGAGGTTGCATCCGAAGACGCTTGCCGAATGGAACATTACTTGAGTTCAATGAGCCTGGAAAGGCTGGACAAGTTTATTGAATATGTAATGGAATGTCCCCAGGGCAAGCCCTTATGGCTGCAAGGCTTTAATTATTATTTAGTCCATGGGAAGAGGAACCCTGAATATATGGCGGTTTGTTCACCCAGGTGCGGCAATGCGCCCGGTGATACGGAGAATAGCAGAAATAAGGAGCTTGATTGAAAAATAATTCTTTCCCGCTTGCCCTGGCTCCGGCTAACATAACCCTTGAGGTAATAGCAGTAACTGCAGGTTGTGGTTTAAGAAATCGGCTTGGAGATATGGGGAT
>JAQWDO010000045.1 GCA_028705415.1 Dehalococcoidales bacterium | reverse complement strand
TAGATCCGGATACTTTAAAAGATGGCCTTGAGGTAAGTTTTGTCAATGTCAACGACGGCACAGTTGAAGGGCTGAAGCATAAAACACTTCCCATCTTTTCCATTCAGTACCATTCAGAAGCTTCTCCGGGCCCGCTTGACAGTACTTACCTGTTTAAAAAATTCATCGGTATTATCGATACGCATGGAGCAACAAGTAAAATACAGCATTGACACAAATTCAACAAATATATATTGTGTCTCACATTTATGTAAACTAGCAAAGGAAGCGAAAATATATGCCTGAAAAACCGAGAAAGGTGTTGATACTGGGATCCGGTCCGATTGTAATTGGCCAGGCGGCGGAGTTCGATTATGCCGGAACACAGGCCTGCAAAGCAATGCACGAAGAAGGCATTACTTCAGTTCTTATTAATTCCAACCCGGCAACTATCATGACAGATGAAGATATTGCCGATATCGTCTATATAGAACCCCTGACTGTCGAAATGATCACCCGTATAATCGAAAAAGAACGCCCTGACGGGCTGCTCCCTACTCTCGGCGGACAAACCGGCCTCAACCTGGCCATGGAACTTGCAGACCACGGGGTTTTGGAAAAATATAACGTCCGGGTACTGGGCACGCCTATAACCGCAATCCGAAAAGGGGAAGACCGGGAGCTTTTCAAGAAAATGCTTATGGAAATCGGCGAACCAGTGCCGCCATCTGCCATAGTCACCGGCATTGAACAGGTCAGGCGCACAGTAGAAGAAATCGGTTTTCCGGTAGTAATCCGCCCCGCGTATACTCTTGGCGGCACCGGCGGTGGCTTCGCCCAGAACTGGGAGGAGCTGGAAAGGGTTGCTTCCTCAGGCCTTGCTGCCAGCCCAATTCACCAGGTGCTGGTCGAAACCTCAGTCAAAGGCTGGAAGGAAATTGAATACGAGGTAATGCGAGACGGAGCCAACAACTGCATTACTATTTGCAACATGGAAAACGTCGATCCGATGGGAGTCCATACAGGTGACAGCATTGTAGTTGCCCCTTCCCAGACACTTACCAATAAAGAACACCAGATGCTTCGTACTGCCAGCCTGAAGATAGTCCGCGCGCTCGGGGTCGAAGGCGGCTGCAATATACAAATGGCGCTTAACCCCTCGAGCGACCAGTATTATGTAATCGAGGTCAACCCGCGCCTGAGCCGTTCATCGGCACTGGCAAGCAAGGCTACCGGCTACCCAATAGCCCGGGTAGCAGCAAAAATCGCCATCGGAAAACGCCTTGACGAAATTCCTAACGCTGTTACCGGTAAAACAATGGCCTCCTTCGAACCCTCACTTGACTATATAGTAGTCAAGATACCGAGATGGCCGTTTGATAAATTTGCCAGCGGTGACCGCATAATCGGTACTCAAATGAAAGCCACTGGAGAGGTGATGGCTATCGACAGGACATTCGAAGCCGCTTTCCAGAAAGCAGTACGCTGCCTTGAATTCGGCAAAAAAACACTGTTATGGGAAGACAGCGAATGGAAAAATGGAGCAAGCCTGGAAGCCTACCCCCTTTATCCCAACGACCTCCGTTTATGGGCAATAATGGCGGCAATACGCAGAAACTTAAGCCTGAAGAGCATTCATGATATTACCTGCATAGATATGTGGTTTTTGGAAAAATTGTCCAATATTGTCAGCATGGAAAAAAAGCTGTTGTCAGAGCCTCTCAAGCCTGAACTGCTGACTGAAGCCAAACGTATGGGTTTCAGCGACGAACAAATTGCCACCCTTGCCGACAGGCTGCCGGATCAGGTACGCGATCTGCGCCATCAATGGAACATCCGGCCCGTATTCAAAATGGTAGACACCTGTGCCGGCGAATTCGATGCTTCCACTCCTTATTTTTACAGTACTTACGAAATGGAAAACGAATCTATCCCTGACAACCGAAGAAAGGCAATAGTAATAGGGAGCGGCCCCATTCGCATCGGCCAGGGCATAGAATTCGATTATTGCAGCGTGCATTCAGCATGGGCACTTCAGGCAGCCGGCTACCAGAGCATAATGGTAAATTCCAATCCGGAAACTGTTTCTACCGATTTTGATACATCTGACCGGCTGTACTTCGAAGCCCTGGATGAAGAAAGCGTAAGAGATATTATTGAAAATGAAACTGTCGGCGGAAATGAAAATGATACTCCGGGCGTTATTGTACAGTTTGGCGGACAAACCGCAATCAATCTGGCAGAGCCGCTAACCCGTAACGGCTTGAAGCTGCTCGGTTCCGATTATGAAGCTATAGATCTGGCCGAGGACAGGAAACGCTTTGAGGGCTTTCTTTCCAACCTGGGAATCCCCCAGGCTCCCGGATCTGCAATTTACACCATAGAGGAAGCACTCAAGGTTGCCGAGATAATCGGCTACCCGGTGCTGGTGCGCCCCAGTTATGTGCTCGGCGGGCGCGCTATGGAAATTGTCCACAATGCAAGCGAACTGGTACGTTACATGAAAATGGCAGTTGATTTGCAAACCGGCCACCCGGTGCTCATAGACAAATACCTGCTTGGCAAAGAGGTTGAAATCGATGCCGTTAGCGATGGCGAAGATGTACTGATTCCCGGCATAATGGAGCATATTGAGCGTGCCGGAGTCCACAGCGGAGACTCAATGGCAGTTTACCCGAGTATAAACCTTACCCGGGAAGAAATCGATATGATAGTCGATTATTCCACTACGGTAGGCAAAGCCCTTAAGATTAAAGGCCTGATGAATATCCAGTTTGTGGTATGCCGCTCTAACAATACCGGAGCAAATGGAATCTACATACTTGAAGTAAATCCCAGAGCCAGCCGCACCATACCTTTCATATCCAAGGTAACCGGCATCCCGATGGTTGATCTGGCAACACGGGTAATGCTTGGCGAAAGCCTCAAGCAACAGGGGTACTCCGGCGGCCTTGTCCCTGCAAAGAAGCTATTTGCCATTAAAGCTCCGGTTTTTTCCATGTCCAAACTTGCCGGTGTAGATACTTATCTTGGCCCGGAGATGAAAAGCACCGGAGAAGTTATGGGAGTAGACCTGACATTCGATGCTGCGCTTGCCAAAGCGCTGATTGCATCTGGCATGATGCTGCCTGAGGCTGGTTCGATTTTGCTCAGCATTGCCGATCGCGACAAACCGGAAGCATTGCCGATAATTCGTGATCTGAACAGGCAGGGTTACCGCTTGTACGCAACAGAAGGCACTGCTGCAATGATCGAAGCAGATGGAATGAAGGTAAAAATGGTGAGCAAGAAACTGGGAGAAGGCCACCCCAATATCATAGACATTATACGCAACGGTACCGTAGCAGGAGTAATCAATACCATAACCGGGGGAGGAACTGCACTCAGGGACGGTTTCCATATCCGCCGGGCTACTGTCGAGCAGCGCCTGCCCTGTTTCACCTCTCTTGATACTGCCCGTGCAGCAGTTGAAGCCCTTAAACACGGTCATCAGCTATACAACTCACTCTCATTGCCCGAATACAGAAAAATTGCCGAGGAAAAGTGAGTACATTTAGCGTTCTTGCCCGGCTGGAAAGCATAGAAGAGCTATACAAAAACGTCTTCCTGGCATGGCTGCATTGCAGGCAAATTTCCAGTGCAGCCAAACCGGGTCAGTTTATTATGGTAAGTTGCAATGATTATCTGCTAAAACGACCGCTTGCCATACACCAGGTGAACCAAACCAAAGAAGCCTTTGCTGTTCTTTTTGCAGTATGCGGCAAGGGAACAACCTGGCTTTCCAAACAGCAACCGGGCACCGAACTAAGCATGCTTGGTCCGCTTGGCAATGGTTTCTCTCTGGCTCCAGAAGCGCAAAACATTCTTCTGGTTGCCGGAGGACTGGGCATCGCTCCCATCCGCTTTGTTGCCCAGTCAGCCCGGGAAGCAGGCAAATCGGTAATCCTTCTCCAGGGAGCCAGCACGGCTTCCTGCGTCTACCCGGCAGACAATCTGCCGGAACAGGTTAAATGCCATATAGCTACCGAGGATGGTTCCTGCGGAGCTCACTGCCTGGTAACCGATATGCTTGGCGACTATATAGAATGGGCAGAGCAGATTCTGGCATGTGGCCCAAATGTCATGTACCATCCGATTGCCGCCCGCAATAACCGGCTTTCCAGCGCCAGGCCTTTCCAGATATCGCTCGAAACCCGTATGGGCTGCGGATTTGGAGCATGCTATGGCTGCTCAATAAAAACTGCAGCCGGCATGAAAAAGGTCTGTCATGACGGGCCGGTATTTGATTATTACGAAATCGTCTGGGACAAAAACCCGGGCATATAATAAGCGGCAGAATTGCCGGCACGATAGCAAACTCCGGTGGTCCCTCTCCCCTGCAACATCTGATTGAAGGAACTGATAGTTCGCAACTGGAACAGCAATAATACTCTGTGATAAGCTTAATACCCCTTGTATTTGCTGGAATAATATCGCTTAACCTGTAAGTCTGGCTTGTTAAAGCTATAATAATATGTTGAGGCATTGATGATATTTCGACGCAGGCAAGTTTCAGGGGCTTTGTTTGCCCTGATTATTATTTTAACTCTGGTTTACGGAGCTTGTTCCAGGCCGTCTCTGGAAAACTTCAGCCAAACACGTACGCTGATGGACACATTTGTTACCATCACCCTTTA
Organism: Dehalococcoidales bacterium; assembly: GCA_028705415.1. GTDB lineage: Bacteria > Chloroflexota > Dehalococcoidia > Dehalococcoidales > CSSed11-197 > CSSed11-197. The sequence continues at coordinate 2,257 of JAQWDO010000045.1, read as the reverse complement.
TGCTGCTGATGAAGATAAAGCCGCTGCAGCATTTGAAGCAGCCTTCGAACGCATGCAGCAAATCGAGCAGGCAGCTTCAATATATGGCAATACAGCCGAAGCTTATCTCCTCAATACACAGGGGCATATTGATGCCCCTGGTCAGGATTTAAAAAGACTGGTAGAGCTTTCCATTGAGTATGGTGAGATCACCGGTGGTTATTTCGATATCACCATTCAGCCAGTACTGGAACTCTGGGAAAGTGGCCTATGGACAGAACCACCACAGGTTCAGCAGCAGCGGGTAGACGAAGCGATGGAGCTAGTCGGCTTCGATAAAATTATAATTAGCAGCAACTCAATCTCTATGCCTGATAAAATGAAGATAACATTGGGTGGAATCGCCAAGGGATTTGCCGCCGGAGAAGCCCTGAAAAGCCTGGAAAGCCTGGGAATTGAACATGCCGTTGTCAATGCAGGCGGAGATAGCGCTACTCTGGGAAGCAAGCCGGACAATTCCGGCTGGGAAGTCTCACTGTTAAATCCGGATAATTCAAATGAATCGATTATTTCCTTTATCCTGAAAGGTGAGTCAATTGCGACTTCCGGCAATTATGCAAGATACTTTGACCCCGATAAAAAGGTTAGCCATATTCTTAACCCGCTTACCGGTTATTCGGTAAGTGATTGCATATCGGTAACCGTAATCGCCCCCCGGGCAGAACTGGCTGACGCACTGGCAACTGCTGTATTTGTAATGGGGCCAATCGAAGGAATTAACTTCATCAACCAGCTTGAAGGGGTTGAATGCCTGATAATTGATAACTTCAGAGATATTCACCGTTCCAGCGGGCTTGATGTATTCGAGGTTCCGGGTGAAAATTAATAGCCTGTCGTATAATAGTATTACGTTACCTGGCAACAAGCTTACCGCCTCATGCCCGATCGAGGCCATCCCGCTTCCCGAAAAAATAACAGTTCCCATGGTCTGTTACGGCAACGAATACAATCCAATTGTGAAAAAAGGGCAAACCGTTCTTGCCGGAGAGGGTATTGGAGCCAGCGATAACCCGGTTATGCCACCTGTCGTATCGAGCATATCCGGTGAAGTTAGCGGGATAATTAAGTATGTCGACCCGTTCTTCGGTTCATTGGTATCAGCTGTCGTAATCACTTCCGATGGGTTGGGCAAAACTATTGAACCGGAAAAAAGCCCGGCAGAAAACGCTTCCAGCCGTACTCTTCTGAATTTTATACAGAAAACCGGCGTATACGGTCTGGGCGGTGGTGGTTTCCCGCTGTATATCAAGCTGCTGTCAGCTATGAATGCCAGAATAAACACACTGGTGATCAACGGAATGGAGTGCGAACCTTATCTTACGTCCGACTACCGGCTGATGATTGAAAATGCAACAGAGGTGATCAATGGCACCCGAATTCTGCAAAAGATTCTTTCACCCCTGCAAACCATTATTGCAGTAAACGATCAATATCCGGATGCGATAACCAGCCTTGATAGAGCGAGAGCCAGCATTGAAAAAGGAGGGGATATCACCGTCACTCCATTTAAATCTTCTTATCCATCTGGTGCTGAAGAACTGCTTGCAAAAGCGATAGCAAAACGCGAGGTACCTCCCGGGAAGCTTCCGCAGGATATTGGAGTCAGTGTCCATAGTGTCGCCACTGTTAAAAGCGTGAACGATGCAATCATGAGCGGGCTCCCGCCACTGGAAAGAATTATCACTGCCAGTGGCAACCTGCCAAGATGCTCCAACCTCAAAGTACGTATTGGCACACCTGTCGCAGATATACTAAATTTTTGCGGAGGAACCCTGGGCGAAAACAACAGGATAATTCTCGGTGGCCCGATGACAGGCCGGACTGCATATAACCTGGATATGCCAGTCACGCCAACCGTAAGCGCTGTGCTGGTCCTCAAGGATTCCAGAACTCCGGAAAGTGAATGCATCAGGTGCGGTAAATGTATAGATGTTTGCCCGGTTGGCCTGTCTCCGGTTGATATTTATTACAATTCACGCGCGGGCAAGTATGAAGAATGCAGCAGACACGGAATAGATATCTGTTTTGAGTGCGGCAACTGTTCCTATTCATGCCCTTCAGGCATTTCACTGGTACAATATATCGCTATAACCAAGCGAGAGATTAAGTTGAGAGGAAGCAAAGACTAAATTGGGAGAACCAGCCATCCACACAAGCCGGTTGTCGCCTGCTCCTCACATGAGGACAAGGCTTACTACCGGCATGATAATGCTAATAA
>JAQWDO010000044.1 GCA_028705415.1 Dehalococcoidales bacterium | reverse complement strand
AGGGAAAAATTACTGGTTATCAGTACCGGTGAATTTTTGCCGGGCCCGCCTATTTCGTAGATTCCTTCTTTGGTTGCCAGTGGCCGCTGGGGATCGGTAAATATGCTGTTTCTCTCCAGGAGAAGAGGAAAGAGGGTTTCTCCCTGTAAAGCGCTCAGCACCACAATACCTGCATATTTTGCAATCAGAATTGAGGCATAAAGCGTTTCCTTGAGCGGATCTTCTGCCATTTCACCGGGAAATACAATTGAAGGAAAGCCAAGCGGGCGGAATTTATCATCCAGGGCGGAACGTCGAATAGCTATCTGATCTTTAAAGGCCTGTCTGATTGTTCGGGCACCGGAATCCAGTACCAGATCCTTGAAACCGGAGGCGGTTATATGTTCAGATAATTCTGCCAGTTCTTCCAGATCACTTGCTTTTATGGCCAGCGGACAGTTGTATTTTCTGGCAAAACCAAGCATTGTATCCACATTATCTCTGGTAGCGGCGTATATCAAAGGCCGGTTGGATGCGCATAACTGCAAGGCCTGTTCCAGAACTGATGGTTCAAAACACTCAAGGGCAATAGCGGCATCTGTGTTATCGAGTGCACTTTTAATAAGGCAGAGATATCTTTTTGCTTCACCTGAATCAAATTTCAAGATCAGCATTTCGGCTTTAAGCTGGTTGCCTGCCCGCTCGTAACGAAGGGAGCCAAATCGCTCGAAATTATGCCGTATCCGTGTTTCATCCAGCAGATCGCTAACTCTCAGGGCTATTGGAGGTGGATTTTCAAAACGCTTTTCATGCCTGAACATTACCGTTTCCCCACCAATTTTAACCATACGTTCACCGTTGCCGATAATGACAGGCTTTATTGGCGGTGTTGAAGCTTCTTCCAGCTTTGTTCGGGCTTCATCGGTTAGGTGTGGGCACTTTTCAAGTTCTGTTTTTCCTGCGGCTATACTCATGGCAAACGCCAGGCAAGTTGGTACGCCGCAGTCCCCGCAGTTGGTTTTTGGCAGCAGTTTGAATATTTCAATACCGGAAAGGGCCATATAAATATCTCCTTAATATGCTAATCAGGTTAACCGGCGAGTTCTCCGATTACTTCTTTTACCAATCGGATTGCTTCCGGGTGGCGCATTATCATTATATCTCCACCGGCCAGCAGCAATACCATAGCCGACACAGCTTCAAGCAAAATACCGCGCTTTTCTTCATCTCCCAGCGCAGGGTTATCGACAGCTGGAATCTTTGCCTCTTTAGCCTTCCAGGCTTCCCGGGCAACGTTACAGATTATCGGCATCTGTAATTTATCGTCCTGCTGGGTAAGTGCGGCTATGCGAATGCGTTCCATCACAGAATAGCAGTACTCGATTCCATAACCGACACTGCTGACAGTCGGATCGATTAAAATATCGTTTGCCGGAATGCCAGTATTGGCAATTAATATATTTAATTGCTTGGCCAGGTTGATATCGATAGGCGAGGAAGCGATAATCAGGTGGCTGTTTTGCATGGCAGCATCGGCAATGCTCTTGTAGTTCTTTTCTTCAACCGGTCCGATGACCAGCCGTTTACCGGAGCATTCCCGGGCTATTGCGGTTAGTACCTGGCTGTCCTTCTCCTGGTTTGCGGTGCCCCAAACAATTAGCGGTACATCTATAGCCTGTGCAACTTCAAGTGTTACTCTGGCTGCCTCTTCGGGGCTTCTGTCAAGCCAGTTGGGGTCGGTGCCAGCAAGCTGCAGGCAAATCATATTTGCGCCATATTCTGTTACGCATTTTTGAGCCCATTGTGAAGGGTTCCCGATGACGTCTTTAAAAGGCCCAATTGCCGCTGCCGGCCAGCCCTCCGGCAAGCAGTCATAAACCTCCATAGCTATTTTTGGCAGGTTGGGCGTTGTTCCTTCGAAACTGTGGAAAGGATAACAGTTTTGTCCTCCTGCCCGTATGATGTTTTCACCCTGACCTATTCCGGCTTCTCTTATTCTCCCGTTATATTTTATTCGGGGGGATTCAAATGGCATTCCAATACTCCTTTTACCTGGCGTATATATAAACTGGCCTGGTATTCAGCTTTAAGGGTCCTGTGGTTTCAGGCCGATTGAAAGTTTTGCGGCTTTTACGGTATTTGACATCAGCATGGCGATGGTCATTGGGCCAACACCTCCCGGTGAAGGGGTTATCGCCCCGGCTATTTCGCTTACCTCTTCAAAGGCAACGTCGCCTGTCAGCCTGGCTTTTCCCGTGCTTGTGGTACCGATCTTGTTGGTACCAACATCAATGACTGTTACCCCTTCCTTGACCATATCTGCGGTAATAAACCCGGGGATTCCAATTGCAACAATCAGTATATCTGCTTGCAGGGTATAGTCTTTAATATTGGGCGTCCGGCTGTGGCATATAGTAACTGTAGCATTGGCATGTGGGTTTTTCTGCATTAGAATATTTGCTATCGGTTTTCCTACAATATTTGAGCGTCCAACTACAACTACATGTTTGCCCTGGGTTTCGATATTGCTTCTTATGAGCAATTGCTGGATACCTGCAGGAGTGCAGGATAAGAAAGTATCCTCTCCGATAACCATTTTCCCAAGGCTGAAGGGATGGAAGCCGTCAACATCCTTTTTCGGATCGATAGATAGCAGGACTTCGGTTTCATCAATATGTTTTGGAAGAGGCACCTGTACCAGAATGCCGTGAACTGCGGGATCGGCATTAAGATTGTGAACCAGGTCAAGCAGTTCCTTCTGGCTTGTCTCTGCAGAGAGCTGGTGGTTGAAAGAAGCAATCCCCAGGGCCTGGCAATTTTTAATCTTTAAGTTTACATAAACGTGGCTTGCCGGATCATCGCCGACCAGTACGGTTGCCAGACCCGGTACCAGAGAGTGTATTTTGTTCAACTGCTCAATCTGGGTCTTAAGCTCTTCCTTTATCTCCTCGGCAATTTTTTTACCATCGATCAGTCTGGCAGTCATAATTACTCCTTTTACTTGTGTATAGTTGTTATTCCGTTGCGGTTATCCCCGTTGGTTTAAAAATGACGGAAACCGGTTAAGATCGGTATGCGGTAAAAAGAGGCTGGATACGTAATTATCCATAAATGCCTCATTTTCCGATAGTTCGATTCCGGTTATCATATCGGCAATTTTGAGCATATCCTGACAGGTTTTCAGGGACAGGAATGCTGTATGAGCTCCCTTGAGCGACCCATTACCGACAAACCTGAATTTATCCCTGGCCATATCCGGGAGCAGCCCTACCCTGACAGCTTTTTCTATGTTAATTTGACTGCCGAATGTTCCGGCTATAATAATATTATCAATTTCATGCGTGCCAATTCCAACACTGTCGGCAAGCGTCTGACATCCGGCATAGATTGCGGCTTTGGAACGGATAAAATTATCTACATCTACTTCAGTAAGAACAATGTCTTTGCCACTGGAAGTAGAGCTGCCGTCTGCAAGAACATATTCAAAACCATCTGTCCCCTTTCGAAGCCGCGAGCATGATAATTCGGAATTAAATTTGCCATTTCTGCCCAGTAGACCGGAAGTAAACAAAGCCGAAACTGCGTTTATTAAACCAGATCCGCAGATGCCGGCGGGGTTAATATCACCTATGATCCTGATTGAAGGTTCTCCGCATGGATCTGGCAGTTCAAAGTCTTCTATCGCTCCAGCCACTGCGAGCATTCCGTGCCTGATTCCTCCCCCTTCGAAGGTTGGACCGGCGCTGCAGGCGGTGGTTACCATCCATTCCTTCTTGCCGAGGACGATTTCTCCATTGGTGCCGATATCGATATAAAGATTGACCTTGTCGCTTTCATGCATCCCGCAGGCGGCAATTCCGGCAACGATATCTCCTCCGACGTAACTGGCTATTACTGGAATAATATGCACATAGCAGTGCCGCCCCAGGTTTATTCCCAGTTCACTGGCTTTGACAGGCGGTGTATTGTCAATGGCAGGAACGTAAGGCGAAAGCCGCAGTGGTTCCGGGTCAATTGCCAGCAGAAGCTGCACCATTACCGTATTTCCCGCAATCACAACCGAGCTGATATCGCCGTCGTCAATTCCACTGGATAAAACCATTTTTTCAATCAACACATTTAATGTATCCGAGATGAGTTTTTGGAGAACTTCAATGCCCTCCGGTCTCCGGCAGTAAGATATCCGGCTTATAATATCTTCTCCGTATTCTCTCTGGCGGTTGTATGCCGTCTCTTCTGCCATAACTTGTCCGGAGTCAGCCGCAATTATTCTCCCGCGTACTGCAGTAGTGCCCAGATCAAACACAGCTCCGTAATGATTGGTGGTGGTATCTCCGCTTTCCAGCCTGGAAAGCAGTGGAACATTTGTTGAAGTGCAAAGCGTAGCCGTAATGCTCCAATTCTTCTCTCTCATTATCCCGGGTATTTGTTTCACGACATCATAATCTACCAGTACGTTTTCATAGCCGTGATTTTTCAGAACGTGTTTCAGCCGTTTTAAATCGGCTCTGTTATCTCCAATTGTCGGTACGGGCAGCTGTAATGCCAGTTTGCGGGTAATCGGGTTCAGTAGAGGCAAGGCCGCCGGTATTTCACGAAATGCGTTTATGGAAGTACTTGCAAGATCGGTAGTTTTGGGAACTTCAACGACAACATCACCTGTGACACAGCTCTGGCATGCCAGCCTGACCCCGCGTTTGAAATCATATTCCGTGATTCCATAAGAGTGTTTGCAATCCAGATTACCTTTGATTATCAGTATGCGGCAGGAACTGCAGGTGCCCGAACCGCCGCAAGTTGTAGTCAGGTGGACGCCGGCTTTCAGGGCTATCTTAAGGAGTGATTCCCCTTTGCCTGCCCTTACAACGATATTGTCCGGCAAGAAGCGAACCTGGTATTGGTTATCCTGTTTTACGGTCAATATTTCTGTCCTTGATTGTATGTTCTAGAACAACCCTTCTACTTTTCCGGTTTCGGTATCAACGTCGATGCGGCGAAATGCCGGATCAGAAGAGGTGCCTGGCATCAGTTTGATTCCACCGGCTACCGGTACAATAAACCCGGCTCCTCCATAGGTGAGTATGTCACTTACTGGCAGCACCCAGTCGACCGGGCGGCCCTTTACCTGGGGGTCATGAGAAAGGCTGAGGTGAGTTTTTACCATACACACAGGATAGTTGCGCATTGCCTCGTCCTTTTCCAGCCTTTCGATTTTGCTCATAGCTTCCGGGGTGAAGGTTACTCCTGTCGCCCCGTAAACTTCTGCGGCGATTTTTTCTATCCGTTCTGTAATAGGTTCGGCTCCATCATAAAGCAGCTTGAAATCATTTTCTTCTTTACATGCGTCAACTACGGCATCGGCAAGTTCAAGGGCGCCGTCTCCGCCTTTAAGCCAGTGCTCGGATACGGCTGCCCGAGCTCCTGCCCGTTCGGCTACTCTTTTTACCAGCTTGATTTCCTCCTCAGTATCAGTATAGAACCGGTTAATACAAACTACCGGATTGATGCCGGACTTTTTCACTGTTTCTATGTGAGCTATCAAGTTTTCGCAGCCTTTTTCAACCAGGGCAAGATTTTCCTGCTTGTAGGCAGCATCGAGCGGTTTACCGGGCACCACCACAGGCCCCCCGCCGTGCATTTTAAGAGCCCTGACAGTTGCTACTACAACTGCGCAATTGGGTTTGAGCCCGCTCAGCCGGCATTTAATGTTCCAGAACTTTTCAAAACCTATATCGGCGCCGAAACCGCTTTCGGTGACATGGTAGTCACTGAGTCTGAGGGCTACCTGGTCGGCTATAATGGATGACTGACCTACGGCAATATTGGCAAACGGTCCGGCATGAACCAGTACCGGCTGACCTTCGATGGTCTGAAGCAGATTTGGATTTAATGCTCTTACCATCCAGGCGGTCATCGCCCCGTCAACCTCGAGATCTTTGGTGGTTACAGGGTCTCCGCGTCGATTATAAGCTACAACGATACGTCCCATTCTTTCGCGCATGTCTTTGAGACTGGTGGCAACTGAGAGTATAGCCATGACCTCGGAGCTCACAGCTATAGCAAACCCGGACTCAGCAAGGAAGCCATCCATCTTGCCGCCAAGGCCGATCACAATATCCCTAAGTGCCTGGGCGCAGTAATCCATGACCCATTTCATTTCAATGTTGCGGGGGTCTATATCCAGGCGCTTCAGGTTCCGTTTAGAAAGGAATTCGTCTGTATTGATAAATTCGTGCTGGAGGCGGCTGGTCAGTGCTACCATAGCAAGATTGTGGGCATTTACTACACAGTCTATATCGCCGGTAAGCCCCAGAGAGAAAGGTGTCAGGGGGATACATTGTGAAAGGCCTCCCCCGGCTGCGCTCCCCTTTATATTAAAGGTAGGGCCGCCTGAAGGCTGGCGAATGGCGCCGGAAACCTTTTTCCTTCGTTTTCCCAGCCCCTGGACCAGACCTATAGTAGTAGTGCTTTTGCCCTCCCCGAGAGGTGTTGGGGTAATCGCGGTTACATCTATATATCTGGCATGTGGATTTTCTTTAAGCCGTTCGGTAACAAGCTTGAAGTCTATTTTTCCGAGATGGTGGCCGTAAGGAAGGAGCTCTTTTTCGGTTATTCCCCATTCTGCGGCCAGTTGACTCACCGGCTTCATGGTTTTTTCAGCTTCCTGTGCAATTTGCCAATCCTGTAATTGCGTTGGGTCCAGCCTGACCATTATTCCCTCCTTATTTTGAGTTAGTAAATTCTACCATTGCCAGAGGCTTTTTTTATACCCGTTGGCAACTTTTTTGCTAAAAATTTTACTGGAAATCATTTGAATGAATTTAAACCCGAGCAGAGCCGGATTAAGAAACAGGTTTGAGTCCCGGTTTGGGGATTTTCTCCAGTTCAATAATATACCCTAAATTCGGGTTTGAAGTATAGCCGCAGGCTTTTACCTGCAACAAAAATATTATTTGCCAGCTACAATTATTCAACCAGGTGGATGATTTATACGTTTGTTGCATTATGGATTTGACATTGTCTCTCTCTTCGTGCTACTCTTTGCCTCCTTCTCAAAACCCCCTTTTAACCAAGAGGAAGGTTTATTATTTTTCTTTACCTCCGGTAAGCTGATTAAGTTTTGGTAGAAAAGAG
>JAQWDO010000043.1 GCA_028705415.1 Dehalococcoidales bacterium | reverse complement strand
TATCTTGAAATTGGTGATGAAGAAATAGACACCAGTGTTGTATTAAATCGCCGGGATGATGGACGTCTGCCACTTTCTATTGATATCCCGGTCTATGGAGGCGGGATGTCCTTTGGCTCAACAGCCCTTCCGGTGCTTATCGGCCGTGCCCGGGCTGCCAAAAAACTGGGGACCCTGACCTGTACCGGCGAAGGTGGTTATCATGAAAAAATAATTCCGTATGCCGATCATGTGATCACTCAGGTTGCTACCGGGCTCTTTGGAGTAAGAGAAGAAACAATCAGACGGGCTCCGATGGTAGAGTTCAAGTATGCGCAGGGTGCCAAGCCCGGTTTGGGAGGGCATTTACTGGGGGATAAAGTTACCGCAGAGGTGGCGGCCATAAGACAGACCGTGATTGGAAACGCTCTTTTTTCTCCCTTTCCTTTCCACAGCGTATATTCGGTGGAAGACCATAAGAAACATGTGGATTGGATCAAGCATATAAACCCTTCCGGACTGGTATCAGTTAAGGTTTCAACTCCTGCTGATTCAGATATGGTGGCCGTTGGCGCTTATTATGCCGGAGCCCATGTAATTCATTTTGATGGCAGCTATGGCGGCACCGGTGCTGCTCCGGATATCGCAAAAAAGAACATTGCCATGCCAATAGAATATGCTATCCCTCGCGTGCATCGCTTTCTTGTCGCTGAGGGTGTGCGGGACAAAGTTACACTGATTGCCAGTGGAGGCATACGCAATGCCATGGATGTTGCCAAGGCTATTGCACTCGGTGCCGATGGTGTTGTTATTGGTACAGCAGAACTGGTTGCGGTGGAATGTGTAAGATGCGGTCATTGTGAAAGCGGGCGGGGATGCCCCAGGGGCATTGCCACGACCGACCCGGAATTGGGACATGTAATTACCGAGGAATGGGCGGAGCGCCGCATTGTAAATATGTATATCGCCTGGCGCAGGCAATGGTGTGAACTATTAAGGCAATACGGAATGAGCAGTATAAAAGAACTGGTCGGGCGCAGTGATTTGCTGGTACACCTGGATTACCTTGAAGAAGAAGAAAGAAAAAAGTACCATCCTGAAGGCGGTTGTTAATGGACCGGCAAAATATTATTAAAAGAATTATCGAATCACGAAAAGATTTGTCCTGCCAGCAAGGACCCGTTCGCAAAGCCGCGGAGGAAGGCGGTTGCGGTGTAACCGGTTTTATTGCATCGGTGCCGGTAAGGGGCAGACATATTCTTACTCCTTCAGTGCAAATGCATAACCGTGGAAATGGCAAGGGGGGTGGTATTGCAGCGGTTGGACTTTCGGCCGAGGATATGGGAGTGCCGCAGGATTTGCTGGATACCTGTTATCTGCTGCAAATAGCATTGCTGGACACCAGTGCAAGGGGAGAGGTAGAAAAAGAGTTTATAGAGCCTCTGTTGGATGTATTCAGGGCTGAGCGGTTGCCAACAGTGGATGATTACCGTGAAGTACCCGGGCTCGAATGCTGCCCGCCGGAAGTGTGGCGTTACCTGGTAAGGGTAAAGCCCGGGGTTTTGGAACGGTTTATGGAAGAAAAACATCTTGGCAATATGGATCCCGGTAAGGCTGAGGATGAATTCATCTATCAGAATTCGCACCGCATCAATCACCGTTTTTATTCTTCTGACGGACGGCAGCGTGCTTTTGTCCTTTCCCACGGACATAACCTGATGGTTCTGAAAGTGGTTGGATATGCCGAGCAGGTGGTACAGTACTACCGCCTCGGCGATTTTCACGCTCATGGCTGGATAGCCCATCAACGTTATCCTACCAGGGGCAGGGTGTGGCATCCGGGTGGGGCGCATCCGTTTATCGGGCTGGATGAAGCCCTGGTGCACAATGGAGATTTTGCCAATTATTACGCTGTGTGTGAGTACCTGCGCCAGCACAATATTTATCCGCAGTTTCTCACCGATACTGAAGTATCAGCTCTTATGCTGGATTTGTTAAACCGGACATTCGAATACCCGCTTGAGTATATTATCGAGGCGATGGCGCCTACCGGTGAATATGATTTTGACCTGCTTTCGCCCGGCAGGCAGGATATCTACCGCTGTATACAGTCAACCCATATTCATGCCAGTCCGGACGGGCCATGGTTTTTTATAATAGCCCGCAACGCTACCCGGCAAAAGAAGTTACAGCTTATCGGCATTACCGATACTTCGATGCTGCGCCCACAGGTGTTTGCCTTGCAGGAAGGGGACGTGCAAATCGGTCTTATCTGTTCTGAAAAGCAGGCCATAGATGCAACGCTGGAGAGCATTGCTTCCGAAGACACGCGCTTTTGCCCTGTTGCAGACAGGTACTGGAACTGCCGCGGTGGCAGTGCGACTGATGGAGGGGCTTTCATTTTCACGGTAGAAGACGATGGCACGGGAGTCAAAAAGCTGACCTGCTCCAACAAATTCGGGGAAGTTGTAAAAACGCCGCCTGGCCAACAGCATTATTCAAATAATACAGAGGCGTTCAGCCTCGATGATGATATTAGCCGCACTATTGAGGGTTATATCATGGCAGGTGAAAACGAAGCATTGAAAGCATACTGCCGGGATAGTCTTCCTCTCTGGAGTTACAGTTCTTTGATTTCTTTTTGTGCTGCTATGGTAAAACAGGCGAAAAGCAGCGATAAAGCAAAACAAATGGCTATAGATACGCTCACTTACCTCAACGATATGCCTTTGAATACCGGCAGTAAAAAAAGAAGCTCGGTTCTTCAGATAACAAGAAATCATATGAGGGAATTATTCAGGGATGCTCCGTATATTGGAGAGAAAAACAGCAGTCGCTATCGTTTGATAGATTACAATAGCCGGGATATGCTCTCAGCTCCGCAGGATGAAAATGGTGTTTTAATACTGGACGTTCATGGTTTTCCTCCGGAAGGAGAAGAATGCGACGCACGGCTGCTGGCTGACGCCTGCGAATCGGGGTGGAAAAAAGCCATCTGTTTTAATTATTCCGGCCAGCGTTTTTGTGGATGCGGCCTTACTGATGGTTCAAAAATGGCAAGAATTGATGTATACGGCAGCTCCGGTGATTATCTTGCCTCAGGGATTGATGGGCCTGAAATCTATGTACATGGCAATGCGCAGGACCAGCTGGGGCAGATTATGATGAAGGGAAAGCTGGTGATATACGGTGATGTGGGCCAAACATTTATGTATGGCGCCAAGGGTGGAGAGGTATATGTTCTGGGCAATGCCGCCGGCCGCCCCCTGATCAATGCAGTGGGGAGTCCGAGGGTTGTTATTAATGGTACCTGTCTGGATTACCTGGCTGAATCCTTTATGGCCGGAGATCCCTTGAGGGGGGGAGGTTTTGTGATTATGAATGGTATAGAATATGATGTTGATGGACGGATTGTTGATCAGGCTAATCCATATCCCGGCTCGAATCTTTTTTCCCTGGCTTCTGGCGGTGCGATATATTTGAGGGATCCGTATCGGAAGGTTACAGCCAGGCAGCTGAACGGCGGTGAGATCGTGGGTCTTGCTCCGGCTGATTGGGAATTGATCCTTCCTTATCTTCTCGAGAATGAACGGTTATTTGGAATTTCGGTGGAAAATGATCTTCTTATGGTAAACGGAGAAAAAATGGATTACAGCCAGGTTTACCGCAAGGTCCAGGCTGTGAAGCTGGCTGTACTTAACCGGGTTGAAATGGACCGCGAAGACAGTTATAAAGAGCAGGATGAAGAAATATTATGCTTACCAGAAGAATAATACCCTGCCTGGATGTTCAGGCTGGACGGGTAGTAAAAGGAACCAGCTTTGTTGATTTAAAAAAGGCCGGGGATCCGGTTGACCTTGCCTCCAGGTATTATCAAGAAGGGGCGGATGAACTGGTTTTTCTGGATATCTCGGCGACTCCGGAAGGGCGTGATACCATGGTAAATGTTGTAGAAATGGTAGCAGAAAAGGTGTTTATGCCGCTTACGGTTGGCGGAGGGATCCGCAATACTGCCGATATCCGGCGCATGCTGGGTGCCGGAGCGGACAAGGTTTCGGTAAATTCCGCGGCGGTTAAATGCCCCGATCTTATCAGCCAGGGGGCTGACCGGTTTGGCAGCCAGTGCATTGTAATAGCAATAGATGCGAGGCGGAGGACAAGCGGCACCGGCTGGGAAGTGTTTGTTAACAGCGGCCAGGAGCCCACCGGGTTGGACGTGCTGGAGTGGGCGGTTAAGGCAGCCGAACTGGGGGCTGGCGAGGTACTGCTTACCAGTATGGATGCCGATGGCCACCGGACCGGATATGATATAGAACTAACCCGGGCGGTTTCAGAAAGTGTAAATGTACCGGTTGTTGCCAGCGGGGGAGCCGGCTCCCCGGAAGACCTTTTTATGGCGTTACAGGAAGGGAAGGCAGATGCTGTGCTGGCTGCCAGTATTTTTCATTACAACCAGTTCTCAATCTCCGATGTGAAGGCCTTTCTTGTTCAGAAAGGTATCCCGGTCAGGTTATAATCAGAAGGGAACGGGCACATTCCCGCATTTATAATGATTAAGAATATTGGGGCGGCAAGGTAATGGCCAGGATAATGATACTGTCGGACAAAAGCGAAGCTTCAGAGCTTTCCAGTTTTCTCAACAGCAGGGATTTTTCATCGAAGGTACTGCCTGAAAGCGAGGATATTCTGGAGTGTATCGCGGATGGTGCCGTCAGCCTGGTAATAATACTGCTTTCCAACTATACGCTTGCCAATAATATCGCCCGCATTATCAGGCAGGAAAAAAAGCTTCCGGTACTAATACTTCTAAACCCGGACAGGGCAAGTCAGATAACACTCCCCATGGAAGCAGATGACTTCTCTTTTTTCCCGGGACATAAGGAAGAGCTTTGCCTGCGAATACGGCGTTTGTTGCCCGGTAACGGAACTGAGGCAGCAGATGAATCGATTCGCTGTGGAGATCTGGTAATAGATCTTGCCAGCTGTGAAGTGACCCTGAAAGGGGAAATTCTTGATTTGACTTTCCGGGAATACGAATTGCTCAAATTCCTGGCGCTTAATCGGGGGCGAACTTTTACCCGTGAAGTATTGTTAAACCGGGTATGGGGATATGATTATTTTGGCGGAGACAGGACAGTGGACGTGCATATACGCCGCCTGAGAACCAAGACCGGGGATCTTGACCGCCCGTATATCGAGACGGTGAGAAATATCGGTTACCGCTTTCGTAAAAAAGACTAGGCCGCCGGCAAATTGCATTTGCTGTTGCCCGCAGTTAAAATCACAGCAGGATTTTAAAAATAATGAAACCAGTAATGCCGCTTAAATGGTATAAAACTCTGGCTACCCGGGAAGGGCGTCTTGATACCGGCCTGTTTTTGATAGAGGGAATTCGCTCCATCCGGCAGGTGGCCGAAATACGCCCGGATTCTATCAGCGAACTGGTGGCAGTTGAAGGGGCGGAACTGCCCGGCAACTACCCGGTAAGAATGGTAACAGGGCAACAGTTTGCCCAGATTTCGTCTGCCAAAACACCGCAGGGAATAATGGCTGTGGTAAAAATACCGCGGCATGCCTATTCAGATAAACTGCCTGTGCTTCCGGGGCAGCGGGTTTTATTGCTTGAAGGTATCCAGGACCCGGGTAACCTCGGTACACTTATCAGAACTGCTTCGGCTTTCAGGTTTTCCGGTATAATCATGAGCGAAAAATGTGCTGACCCCTTTTCTCCAAAATGTGTGCAGTCAGCAGCTGGCGCTGTTCTGTCGCCCTGGATACGCCGCACTTGTAACTATCCGGAGCTTGTGAATAACCTTCAGGCGGATGGATACAGCCTGGTAGCCGGTTGCCTGGATGGTGAAAGCGGGCTGGATACTTTTAAGCCGGAAAAATTGATTATTGCCCTTGGCAATGAAGCTGCCGGTTTGTCGGAAAGGATTTTAGGCCTTGCCGACTATCGTTATACTGTACCAATTGACCGCCACCAGGCGGAATCGCTGAACGTAGCAGTGAGCGGCGGAATTATAATGTACCTCGCTTCAGCTTGCCGGGTATCGCATGAAAAACACGATACCCGGCCTTAAAAAAAGCGTCTGCCCGTTTATCTTTTATCAGGCCTCCTGGTTCAGGCTGGCGTGCATTTTTATTGGAGGCAACCCTTGCGCCACTTTCCAGGCTTCCCAGAAATCTATCCACTCCTGGTTTGATGATTTTACTTCTATCCCCTCTGCCACAGCTTCCTCCATGGCAGAATTATAAGCGTTGCAGTAGCTTTCAAACAGGGTAATGTTTGCCTGGTTTCGGGCTTCATAGTTGTTGTTCCAGATGCCCTTTTCCTTGAGGTATTTTATCAGTCCAGGGTGTGCCGGAATATACACGGTTTGCATCGCATTAACCAGATCGTTGAGAGTCATATGAGTGTTGCTGGAGTAGCGGTCCTTGTAAAGGTCGTAGTTCTCATCCAGCCATTTGGCCATGTTATAAACCAGTTCGGTATCGGTATTAATGTTGGTGCCCAGGTACTTGTAGCTGATTATGGACCAGGTACCAATTACTTCAGCCGGGCCGGCGTTGATTGGTCCGAAATCGTATAAAGTGCTTATTTCGAGGAACGCCGCTGCGCCTTCCGGGTTGTTATTCGGGTTGAGGGAAATATAGCGTATGCCGCGGGGCCCTGCTGAAGCTTCCCTGACGGCGGGGGCAACCGGTGCCGCCATGCAGATATCAGCACGTCCTTCAGCTACAGCCCGTACGCAGGCATCATACTCACCGGTATTTACCCATGTAATCTCGTCCTGGCTGATGCCAGCCCATGCCAGAAGTGAAAGAAAGGGCGACATGGTGGCGGCCTTGTCGTTCCAGATGGCGATTTTTGTGCCCGGTTTGATATCTTCCGGAGCGAAAATATCTGAATCGCCGCGTACCATGAAACCGGTGGAAGCCAGAGAATCAACCCAAACCAGGCTGGCCATCCAGGGCCCGCCATCGGGAGAGGCATATTCACTGATGGCTTCCATGGAATCCCGCAGGGTGGACTTGTCTATCTGGGAAAGGACCATTTTTCCGGCTGCCATATCCCTGTAACAGTTGGTCCAGGCAGATTGGTTGACAACCCTCACTATCGGTCCTCCAAGTTCG
>JAQWDO010000042.1 GCA_028705415.1 Dehalococcoidales bacterium | reverse complement strand
AATCCAGCACGGCGGCATCGGTAGAATATCCGCTTTTGGTTTTCCTTCCGCCAGGCAGTTTTAGTTCATCGAACAGAATCTGACCAAGCTGACGGGGAGAGTTTATATTAAAACGATGGCCGGTATCTTTATAAATACTGTTCTCAAGTTCGATGAGCCGCTTCGCCAGCCTGTGTGAAAGCTCGTCCAAAAGGTTTACATCAAGTAAAATTCCGGCTTTTTCCATCCCCATGAGAACCGGCAGAAGAGGCATCTCAACATCCGCGAAAAGGCTGTCCAGCTGCTGTTTTTCAAGTTCTTCAGTAAAAATTTTACTCAGCCGCAGGGTGATATCGGCATCAGCACAAGCATACCTGGATGCAACCGATACTTCTACCTGGCTCATATTGATCTGCTTTGCTCCACTGCCTATAAGCTCCTTGAGATGAGTCATTTCTACCCCAAGCCGGTTAAAAGCAAGTTCTTTGAGTCCAAGGGCTTTTTCACCCAGAAGATATGCAGCCATCATGGTATCGAAATACAAACCACTGACTTCAATGCCCAAACTGGCCAATGCCTGAATATCGAATTTGGCATTGTGGGCGATCTTTTTTACCGAACCATCTTCCATAACAGGCTTTAACGCATTGGAAACCTCTCCAGCTTCCATCTGGCTGATTTGCTCCCAGCCAACATGCCCAATAGGGATATAATAGGCTTCTCCCGGCAAAACTGCGTATGAAAGGCCTACGATCGGAGATTTGGCCAGGTCGAGACCAGTGGTTTCGGTATCGAAGGCGAAACTCCCGGCCTCCAAAAGGCGTGCAAGTAATTTTTCAAGCAATTCCGGGGTATTTATAACTGTATAGTCACATTGCACGGGCGCACTGTCTTCTGCCGCAGCGCCTGCCTTCAACTCCATATCAGGGTCTTGCAACTCCGGCCGCGGAAGCTTGCTAATCAGACTGGAAAAAGCGAGTTGCTGAAACAAATCTATTACCCGGGAGCGGTCGTACTGGCTAATCCGGCATTCTTCCAGATCCAGCGTAACCGGCATATTGGTTACTATCGCTGCCAGAACCTTGCTCTGCCGGGAAGTCTCCTCATTGTCAACCAGCAGTTTTCTGATTCTTTCCGGCTCTACCTGATCAATGTTTCGATATATCTCTTCAATGCCGCCATAATTTTTCAGCAGCTTTACTGCAATCTTGGGACCGATGCCGGGTACTCCCTTGATATTATCGGATACATCCCCCACCAGAGCTTTGTAATCGGCTACAAGGTTTGGCTTGACCCCGAATTTACCCTCTACTTCTTCCTCACCGTAAAGAATTGTATCGCTGAACTGACGGCCGGGCTTTGGGTATAAAACCCGTACACCGGGACGTACCAGTTGCATAGCATCTGCATCTCCGGTGACTATTACAACTTCTACCCCGGATTTTTCAGCCTGGGTACTCAGAGTCCCCAGAATATCGTCAGCTTCAAACCCGTCCATCTCAAAAAGGGGCAAGTTAAAAGCCTTAACCAGCTGGCGTACTTTATCAAACTGAGGGGCCAAATCCTGAGGCGTCTCAGGACGGTTGGCCTTGTAATCGTCGGATAGCTTGTGCCGGAAAGTCGGGGCTTTTTTATCGAAGGCTACCGCTGCATATTCAGGGTCTATCTCGCGCAGCACCTTGAGCAACATGGAGGTAAAACCGTAAACCGCATTTACAACTTCTCCGCTGCGGTCAGTGAGGGGAGGTAAAGCATGATAGGCGCGGTGAATCAGGGCATTGCCATCAAAGATTACCAGTTTTTTACTTGCCATAACCGTATTATATCAGATAACCGGACAAACAAAGATGACCGGCTTGGGAATTTCAGCGATATAGACAGGTTTTTAAGAAAATGGAAGGGAAGTTAAGCCATGCCGGCATCGACAATCATTCTCTTTATGGAACCGGCAGAATCAGCCAGCTGCTTGTTCTCGTCAGGGGTTAGTTCCAGCTCTACAATACCTTCCAGGCCACCCTTGCCCAATTTGGCCGGTACTCCACAGACTACGTCGTTTAACCCGTATTCTCCATCCAGATAAACTGCACATGGCAATACTTCCTGAGAGTCTGTCAGTACAGCTTCTGCCATGCGGACCACCGCAGCAGAAGGTGCATAATAAGCACTGGAGGTTTTGAGCAAGTTCACAACCTCAGCGCCTGAGCCAATGGTGCGTTTGACAAGCGCCGATATAACATCGTCTGGCAGCATTTTGGTAATCGAAACACCTCTGACTGTGTTCAGGCGTGGGATAACAACCATTTGCTGGCCATGTTCACCCCAAACATATGCAGTTACATCAGTCACCGGCACATTAAGCTCGCTTGCTATCAGGTAAGCCAGCCGGGAACTATCCAGAATTCCGGAAAGCCCGATTACCCGCTTCGGCGCGAATCCGCTTTTTTTAATCGCCAGATAAGTCATCACGTCTACCGGATTGGTTACTACCAGCAGTATCGCACTATCCGATACGGCAACTGCTTTTTTCACTACATCACCAACAATTCCGGCATTGATTTCTACCAGCTGGTCACGTGTCATTCCAGGCTTGCGGGCTGCCCCGGATGTGATAATGACAATATCTGAACCGGCAGTATCTGTGTAATCGTTGGTGCCAATAATTCGATTGGTTAAACCCAGGACATGGGCCGAATGAGCCATATCCAAGGCTTTGCCCTGAGGCAGGCCTTCGACAATATCCAGCAAAACCACGTCACAAAGGTTTTTTTCTACCAGCCTCTGTGCAGCAGTCGCCCCGACATTTCCGGCACCGATAATACTAACTTTTGCCATTTATTTTACCCCAATTTCTCTATGATGGCGTCGGCAACCTGAGAGGTCCCAACCGCCTGGCTCCGCCGTTCCTCAGGAAGCAGGTCATAGGTGATACTCTTGCCTTCCCTGACAACCGCAGCGATGGCGTTTTCCAATCTATCGGCCGCTTCCATTTCTTTCAGGTGTCTGAGCATCATCACCCCTGAAAGAATCTGCGCCATCGGGTTCACCTTGTTCATGCCTTTATACTTGGGAGCGCTGCCATGAGTAGGCTCGAACAAGGCTGCTTCGTCGCCAATATTGGCTCCCGGAGCAAGCCCGAGCCCGCCAACCAGCCCAGCACCAAGATCCGAGATGATGTCTCCATAAAGATTGGGGCAAAGAAGAACATCGAACTGGGCGGGGTTCTTAACCATCTGCATGGTCATATTATCTATAATCCGGTCTTCAAACTCGATATCTGCGTACTTCTCCGCAACTTCTCTGGCAACAGCCAGGAAAAGCCCGTCGGAATATTTCATAATATTGGCTTTGTGCAAAGCTGTTACCTTTTTCCGGTTATTGGCACGGGCATACTCAAAAGCAAAACGGGCAATCCGCTCTGTTCCCGTGAGTGAAATTGGCTTGATGGAAATACCCGAATCCTTACGGATCTGGTTTCCCGATAACCTCTCAATCATCTGAATAATTTCAGCAGTCTCACTCTTCCCCTGCTCAAATTCAATACCGGCATAAAGGTCTTCAGTATTTTCTCTGACAATCACAATATCGACATTGTTGAAGTGGGTAGGTGTTCCGGCATAACTCTTGCAGGGACGCAGGCAGGTATAAAGATCGAGCATTTTTCTCAAGCTTACGTTTACGCTTCGGAAACCGTATCCAACCGGCGTAGTGATAGGACCCTTTAACGCTACCCGATTTTTACGTATGGACTCGATAACATGTTCAGGAAGTGGAGTGCCGTATTTTTCTATAACATCTACTCCGGCATTGACGACATCCCAGTTGAACTTGACACCGGTAGCCTCCAATACACGCCTTGTCGCTTCGGTCAGCTCCGGTCCAATACCGTCACCGGGAATTAACGTTATATCATATGCCATGGGATAAATGCCTCCTGTTGTTATTTAAGCTATGCTTTAAAATCGCCGTATTTTGTGATATACGGCACCAACCCACCCTCGTTTAATATATTCAACATAAACTCAGGTATGGGCTTAAAGGTTATTTCCTTGCCGCGGGTCAGATTTTTTATCTTGCCTCCCGCCATATCAACTTCCAGTTCATCGCCATCTTTAATTTTATCGGTATCGCAAATCAAAACCGGAAGCCCGCGGTTAATTGCATTTCTGAAAAATATACGGGCTACCGATTTTGCCAGAACTGCACTCACACCTGCCATCTTTATTACAAGAGGAGCGTGCTCTCTGCTGGAACCAAGCCCAAAATTGGAACCCCCTACCACAAAATCTCCGGGCTTGACCTTGCCGGCAAAATCAGGGTCGGCATCTTCCAGTACGTGCTTGGCCAGCTCCGGAAGGTTGGAACGCAAGTGTGCCAGCCTGCCGGGAACGATATGATCGGTAGAAATGTTATCGCCAAACTTGAAAGCTTTGCCTTTGAGCATTACAGCACCTCCCGCGGGTCGGTGATTTTGCCGGTTATGGCTGAAGCTGCTGCAGTTGCGGTACTGGCAAGATAAATATTGCCTTTGGGATTGCCCATTCTCCCCTTAAAATTGCGATTGGCAGTGGAAAGACAGACCTCGTCATCCCCCAGAGCTCCCTGATGAAGGCCAAGACAGGGCCCGCAACCGGGAGGCAGAATTATTGCCCCGGCAGCCAGCAGAGTATCAATATAACCCTTTTTCACGCCCTCCCTGAGTACTTTGGGTGAAGCCGGTCCAATAATCAGCCTGGTACGGGAGTGACGGCGGCGGCCTTTCAGAATAGAAGCAGCCAGTTCAAGATCTTCCAGGCGCCCGTTGGTACAGGTTCCAATTACAACCTGGTCAACATTTATGCCTTTCAACTCTCTGGCAAGAGCAGTATTATCCACGGTATGCGGCTGCGATACAGTTGGCTCAAGACTGGCAAGGTCTATGCTGAGTCTTTCTCCATAGACGGCATCTTTGTCTGGAGAAAGAGGTTTATAATCTTTTTCACGCCCCAGACTTCTCAGATATTCATATGTCATTTCATCGGAGGGGAAAAGCCCGACCTTTGCTCCGGCTTCAACCGCCATATTGGCAATTGTCAGCCGGTCGGTAACTGCCATTTTGGTTACACCGCTACCGCCAAACTCAAGTGCTTTATAGGTCGCTCCATCAGCGCCAATCTTGCCTATAAGATGCAGAATCAAATCCTTGGCATATACACCTTTGGAGAATTTGCCGGCAAGCTCGATAAAGATTGTCTCCGGTACACGAAACCAGGTTTTGCCCAGAGCAAACGCTACTGCAACATCCGAGGAGCCCATACCGGTTGCGAAAGCTCCAAGACCGCCAGCCGTAACTGTGTGGGAATCCGCCCCGACTATTACATCACCGGGCCTGGCCAGTTTTTCTGCCACTACCTGATGGCAAACTCCTTCCCCGACATCGGAAAGGATGCAGCCGGTCTCCCTGGCAAATGAGCGCATAAACATATGGTCGTTGGAAAGCTGCCAGTTCGGGCTGGGAGCAGCATGATCCAAAAACAATACTGTTTTTTCGTGGTTGGCAAGTTCGCAAAAGCCGGCTTCCTTGAAAGCCCGGATGGTCAGCGGACCGGTAGTATCCTGGACAAAGGCCAGATCAACAGAGGAGATCGCTATATCGCCAGCCTTGCGTGAACCGCCGGATTTATCTGAAAGTATTTTCTCTGCAAGAGTTTTACCCACTCGTAATTCCTTTCCTTGTATATCAATTTGCAGGCTGAGAGTGTTCCTGCTAGCCTATCACTGCCAGCAAATCATCGCGGGCAACATAATCGCCACCTTTGAAATTTAACTTTTTGATGACGCCATCACTGGGCGCAGGCAGATCTATGGCCATCTTCATAGCCTCAAGAACCACCACATTATCCCCGGCCTTGACCTTGTCACCTTCTTTTACTTCATAACGGATTATGATACCCGGCATCGGCGCAACTACACCGGTTTCATCCCCCGCTGATTCAGGTTCGGAAGCAACCTCGGCTGCTGCCGGGGCTTTCTTTACCGGAGAAGGCATGGCTACAATATGCTGGCGCGGTTCAGCGCCTTCCTCCACCTCTTCGACGCCAACGGTTAAAACATTATCGCCAATATAGACGTTGTAATGCCTGAACCCGGATGTTCCCACCGCCTGGGCGCTGCCCGCTTCCACCAGTTTACCGCTCTTTGCTTTGGCGATAAGATCGTTTTCTCTTTTTATGTCTTCCAGGCTCTTTCCTGCCGTTTCCGGTGGTGGAGCCTCCTTGCCATACTTCCATTTGAGGAAACGCAAGCCAGTGGTCGGGTACAGCGCGTATATCAAAACATCTCCGATGTCTTCGGTCAGTTCTCCCACAGCCCCTTTTGCCAGTTCAAGTTCTGGATCGAGCACGTCAGCCGGGCGGCAGGTTATCGGTTTTTCGCCTCTCTCATAACCCTTGAGTACCTGCTTCTGGACTTCAGGGTCAATCGGCCTCGGCGGCCTTCCGTATAACCCGTAAACATAGTCTTTTACCTGGGCTGACACTACCTTGTAGCGCCCAAAGAGAACATTCTGCACCGCCTGGATCCCTACTATCTGGCTGGTAGGAGTGACCAGCGGCGGGTAGCCCAGCTCCTTGCGGACTTTGGGAAGTTCTTCATATACCTCGTTAATACGATCCAGCGCGTTTGCCTCTCGCAGTTGAGATACCAGGTTAGATATCATGCCACCTGGAACCTGGTGCATCAACACTGCAGTATCGATAGAGGACATCTTTGTATTGTCCATAAAATCCCGATACTTGGGTGCAATTCCTTCCAGTTTCTGGCCAAGCTCGAAAAGCAGGTTGATGTCAATACCGGTATCATATTCAGTCCCGGCCAGAGCTGCTATAAAAGGTTCAGCCGCTGGATGCGAGGTACGAAGTGCAAACGGTGCCAGGCAGCAGTCGATCATATCCACGCCGGCCTCGATGGCTTTTAAAAATGCCATAGATGCCATGCCCGAGGTGTAATGACTGTGTAGATTGATCGGTATTTTTATGTTTTCTTTGAGTGCTTTTACCAGGTTATAGGCATCGTCCGGGCTGATTATTCCAGCCATATCCTTGATACAGAGAGAATCAGCTCCCATCGACTCAAATTTAACCGCTTTTTCAATATAATAATCAAGGTTGTAAACCG
>JAQWDO010000041.1 GCA_028705415.1 Dehalococcoidales bacterium | reverse complement strand
ACCGGAATTTTGACGGGGCTGTTCCGGAACCCGGGGATTTCGATCCGGCAGACCTTGCACTGCTTGATAAATCCGAAGCGGCTTTCAGGCACATCGATGATATGCTTGCCGGCTGCCATTTCAGGGAGGCGATCAGAACTGCCATGACCCTGGCTGGTGATGCCAACCGGTATCTTGAGGAGAAATCTCCCTGGAAAGTTATAAAACAGGACAGGCAGAAAGCAGCGACATCTCTGTATGTTGCACTTTCTGTTATCGATATCCTTAAAACGGTAATGTACCCCTTCCTTCCGTTTTCTTCACAGAAACTGCACCAGTTTCTTGGATATTGCGGAAAGGTTGAAGATCAAGGTTGGAAAATAACCAATTTGGAACCTGGCCAGAAACTGAAGGCACCGGAGCCTCTGTTTACCAAGCTGGATGAATCAGTGGTAGAAGAGGAAACCAGCCGGCTGGGTAAATAACATGGAGGCAAGGTGAAGGATATAATATACGGTCCGGTTAGCCATGATCTGGAGCGGGTAAAAAACAAACTGTGCAGTTTTTCTCCGGCTGGGATTACCAACTTTCCTGATTCGGAAAAAATGCTTGGACAGATACTCGGAGGAGGGAAGCTTTTAAGGCCTCTCCTGGTGCTTCACTCTGGCAGTTTTTACACCTATCTCCCCGACAAGTTGTTGCCCATGGCGACTTCAGCCGAAATGCTGCACGTCGCAACACTGGTACATGATGATGCTATTGATAAAGCTGATACACGCCGGGGTAAACCTACCATTAATTCTATCTGGGGTTCCGACAAGGCAATTGTCCTGGGAGACTATCTGTTTGCCTGCGCAGCTGAGTTTGCAGCAGAAACAGAAAGCCTCCGCGCGGTAAAACTGTTTGCCGGGGCACTTGCGAGCATATCAACCGGAGAGCTTCGTCAAAGCTTTAGTGCCTTTAACATGGTACAGGGGTATGACCAGTACCTGAAACGCATTATTGGAAAAACTGCTTCTCTTTTTGCAATGGCTACAGAAACGGGGGCTGCCCTTAGCGGTGCACCGGAAGAATCCGTGCAGGTGCTAAAGGATTATGGCATGAATCTGGGAATAGCTTTTCAAATCATGGATGATGTTCTGGATTTTACCGGAACTGAGGAGGAGCTGGGTAAACCGGTTGCTTCCGATTTGTTACAGGGAACAGTAACACTGCCATCTCTCAAAATACTTGAGCGTTACCCGGGTGATAATCCGGTTACCCGTTTGTTTGAGAAAAAGGGCAATGTTGCCAATAATATTGCTGAGGCAATCAGTTTGGTAAAGACGACACCGATTCTGGAAGAATGTATAGAAACCGCCCTTGGATACTCCAGGACTGCTTGCAAGGGTCTTGAAGCATTGCCGGCAAATCCGAGCAAAGAATCTCTATATGCGTTAGCTGATTCTATGGTTAAAAGGCGGAACTAGCAGTACCATCCAGGTACTTTTCGGTTTTATCGGTAGGGCGCCTGGCCTTAAATTCATCCACTGCGAAAGCACACGCCTCAAAGGCTTCTTTTCTGTGACCGGCTGCTACCGCGATAACCAGGTTGATATCGCCTACCTTGAGTTTACCGGTCCGGTGCACAAGCGACATTTCGTTGACAGGATACTTTTCCCTGGCTTCATCAACTATTGACTGAAGCACCTTTACGGATTCAGTTCCCTTATCAGAATACTCTACATATTCGACCATTTTATCCCGGTTGTTATCACGTATTAAACCCACGTAAGTGCAAACGCATCCGCTGTCATCGGTTTTGGTAGCGCGAACGACTTCTTCAGGTGACAATGTTTCACTGGTTACTGCTATCATAATTTAATCCCGTCCTATTCTGTGGTGTTTTTCTTATCTGTGCCCGGATCAGCCTTTTTGGCAGGTTTTCCAACGGATTTCTTCCCGGATGCGTTCTTGGGGGTTGCTTTTCCCTTGGTGGCACCCTCATCTTCAAAGATTTCCGATTCGTTTGAAGGAATATTCTTCGCCTCCCCCTTGCCGTTCATGGGGCCGGTAAAAGCCTCCTCCATTTCCTTGCCTTCAAGACCTTCTTTGACAATCAGAATGCTGGATATATGATCTAGCCTCTTTCGGTTTTCAGTCAGGATTTTTTTGGCTGTATCATATGCTTCCTGGATGATGGCGTTAACTTCCTGGTCGATAATATCGGCAATGGTGTCCCCATAGTTTCTCTGCTCGGTAATCTCCCTGCCGAGGAAAATCATATCCTGGCGTTCGCCAAAGGTACGTGGCCCGAGCTTGGTGCTCATACCGTACTGGGTTACCATTTTTACAGCCAGATCGGTGGCGACCTTTATATCGTTGGAGGCACCGGTGGAAAGTTCGCCGAATACAGTTTCTTCTGCTACCCTTCCTCCCATTAGTGTTGCCAGGCGATCTTTATACTGGGAGAGAGTCTCAATATAGCGATCCTCAGATGGTAATTGGCGGGTATGACCGAGGCTCATGCCGCGGGCAACCACGCTGATTTTGTGGACTGGGTCAGCATTGGGAAGCAGGCGGGCTACAAGAGCATGTCCGGCTTCATGATAGGCAATGACTTCCTTTTCCCTGGTACTGATGCGGCGGCTTTTTCGTTCCGGTCCGGCAATAACACGTTCGATTGATTCTTCGAATTCTTTCTGGCCGATGGTTTTCTTGTTTCTGCGGGCTGCAAGTATTGCTGCTTCATTAACCAGGTTAGCCAGATCAGCTCCAGAAAAACCAACCGTCTGTTTAGCCATGGATTCCAGATTCACGGCTTTGTCAAGAGGTTTGCCGGCAGCGTGTATCTTCAAGATGGCTTCTCTGCCGTGAATATCCGGCATGTCCAGTATTATTCTGCGGTCAAAACGACCGGGTCTAAGCAATGCGGTATCCAGGATATCCGGCCGGTTGGTTGCAGCAATCACAATGACGCTGGTATTGGTGTCAAACCCGTCCATTTCTACCAGTATCTGGTTTAACGTCTGTTCGCGTTCGTCGTGGCCGCCTCCGACGCCGGCTCCACGCTGGCGTCCTACAGCATCAATTTCATCGATAAAAATAAGCGAGGGAGCATTGCGCTTTGCCTGTTCGAACAGGTCTCTCACACGGGAAGCGCCGACGCCAACAAACATTTCTACAAACTCACTGCCGCTGATAGAGAAGAAGGGTACTCCAGCTTCACCGGCAATTGCTTTGGCAAGCAGGGTCTTGCCGGTACCCGGAGCGCCAACCAGCAGTGCTCCTTTGGGTACACGTGCTCCAAGAACCTGGAACTTTTCCCGGTTTTTAAGGAACTCTACGATCTCATACATTTCCTGCTTGGCTTCATCGGCACCGGCAACATCTGCAAAAGTTACCGAAGGTTTTGAAGCAGAAAACAGCCTGGCTTTGCTGCGGCCGAAGCTCATAGCCTGGCTGTTGGCGCCTTTTGCCTGTGAAAACATGAAGAGAATCAGACCGCCGATAAGCAAAAGCGGCAGGAAATTAATAAACACCCCGCCCCAGTTGATACCGGCTTCAACAATATCAACTTCTACACCTTCCAGGTTAAGGTTGGGAATTTCGTAAATACTGACCCCTGCCTCTTTGACAGCCCGGTATTTGGCACCATTCAGATCGGTAATACTCAGCACACTGCCTTCAACAGTGATATCTCTGATTACTCCTTCATGAGACATGTTAATCACCTGGCTGAAGGGAATATCCGCGGGCTTTTCATTGCCGATTGAGGAAAAGGTAAAAAAGACAATTACCGCCAGTATGATGATGATATAGATAAAAATGCTTCGTTTAATATTTATTTTCAATTAGTAAACCTCTGCTAGGGATACCTAATTATATCAGAAAAGAGCCATGCTACAAAGAATGCGAACGAATAACCGTGTTTTCATCATTCTAAACAGTGGAGAACAACGGCTTCCTTGCCTGTAATATGCCAGATAAAATGATCAAACAAGCTCCTTTCATTTTTAACATTTTCCGTAACCAATGAATTGAAAGCCGTTATTATAAGGCTCTGACATTTAAATTTCTGATTTTATCTGGTTGTATTTGGTTTTCAACACAAGCGCATCAGCTTCCATTGCCGGGCTCTCGCAGATGATAACACCCCCTGCGTTAAAATCGACAAGCGCTTTTAGCAGTTCGGGATAGTTAAAGTCAGATTCGTCAAGTGGCAAATGCTTGAGTTCTCCTTTTGGCCCGTAGTGTATACCTGATACATGCAGATGCAGCTTGCCAAGAGCTTCTTTGCCGAGAATTGTTTCAATTTTATCCAGCACAGCGGTGAATTCTTTGTAGGTATTGATTTTACCGGAATAGGCGTGGAGATGGGCAAAATCTATACATGGGGTTACTCCATCACGAGCAGAGCACAGGCCAAGTATTTCATCAAGAGTTCCAAACTGGCTTGGTTTCCCTGATGTTTCCGGCGAAAGCTTGATAGATGAATTGGCTTCTTCCAGCTTGCTCCTCACTTCAGCGATGTTGGCAGATATTACTGCATAAGTATCTTCGGGAGTGTTTTTCAGGTAATAACCGGGATGAAAGACGACATTGTATGCACCTGCGAAAGACCCAATATAGGCAGCACGGAACAGTATTGCCTTGCTTTTGGCAATTTTTTCCGGCTCCAGCGCGTTAAGATTCAGGTAATAAGGAGCATGGGCTGACAGGTGGATGTTATATTCGCGGGCAGCTGATCCAACAGCTAAGGCGGTGTTTTGGGTCAGGTATACCTGGCGAACAAACTCAATTTCCATTGCATCAAGGCCCAGCGTGTGCAAATGATGGATTCCATCGACTGTGGTTGAACCGGGAGTGCTTAACGGTATCCCGGCCGTTCCGAACAAGATTGTATTCATCAAGTGAGAGTATAACATAAAACACATATTATCAGGCTTATGATATTTCTGATTTATGCTATAATTAACGAGTAATTTACAATAAACACTGGAGGCCTATTTCTGGAAGCGATAGATGTAGCCCGGCGGGCAGTAGAGATCGGAAACGATAAACAGGCAGAAGATATTGTGCTCCTGGATGCCCGCCAGGCGTGCAACTTTACTGACTATATGGTGATACTATCCGGTGAATCGGACCGGCAGATAAACGCTATTCGAGATGAGATATTACACTCCCTTAAACAATCCGGCGTATATGCGCGGCATGTTGAAGGAGATGCATCGTCCGGATGGATTCTTATAGACTACATCGATGTAGTAATTCACATCTTTGCTCCATCTGAGCGCGAATACTACAACTTGGACAGCGTTTGGCCTGCGGCAAGTCCGGTTGTCCATATCCAGTAACAGGTATTAGCGCATTCTGGTGTACTGGCAGATATCTCCACCGGCAAAGAAGGTATCAACTTCGATTGCGGCAGTTTCCGGAGAATCTGATGCGTGGATAGTATTACGGCCGATATCCAGCCCAAAATCCCCTCTGATAGTGCCTTTTTCAGATTTGGCAGGGTCAGTTGCACCGCATGCTTTTCGAATACGGTTAACAACATCTTCGCCTTCGAATACAGCAGCTACGATGGGTGAGGACGTAATATAATTCACCAGGTCGTTAAAAAACGGTTTATCCCGGTGGACAGCATAATGTCGTTCTGCCAGTTCTTTATCTGCATGAAGCATTCTTATTGCTACCAGTTTTAACCCCAGTTCTTCCAAACGGCTAAGTATGGTTCCGGTAAGACCGCGTTCGACGCCATCCGGTTTGACCAGAATAAGTGATTTTTCCATTGGATCTCCTCTCTCGTTGAGTGTTATTTGATCAAGCCGAGCAGTTCATCCGTATTGATACATGCCAGGCTTTCAACCACAAAGTCAGCTTCTTGCAAGGTCACTGCCGGGTTGCTCGTGGCAACGGCAAGGCAGGCCATTCGAGCCTGTTTTGCTGCGCTTACTCCCTGCAGTGCGTCTTCTATGACGAGGCATTTCCCCGGATCAACGCCAAGCTTTCTGGCAGCTGTAAGAAAAACCTCCGGATCTGGTTTTCCGCGGGTTATGTCTTCTTCTCCTACCAAAACCCTGAAATACTGGCGGATGCCGAGTGCTTTAAGTATGCACCTGATATTATCTTGAGGTGCAGAAGAGGCAATTGCCATTGATATTTTGCGCTTTTTAAGACCTATAATCAAGTCTATAGCGCCAGGGAGGGGTTCTATACCGGCTGAAACCATTTGCCGGAAAAGTGTTTCTTTGGCAGAAATTACAGCCTTTGCCTGTTCTGGGGAAAGGTTTAAATTCATTCCCGCTACTATGGAATCATTGCTGGTTCCAAATGTATGCCGGAAATACTCTTCTTCAAAGTCAACAGCAAGCGGTTTGAAGGCTTCTTTCCATGCCTGCAGGTGATGTTCTGCGCTGTCTACAATGACTCCGTCCATATCCCATATAACAGCCCTGGATGGAATACTTGCAGATGATGCAATGGGCACTTTATTTTTTGGTTTGGTGATATGAGGCTTTTTCAGGTAAAAGGGTTCGAGCGTATGGACGTCATCTACCTGGCAGGACTTAAACCTTTCGCTGGCCAGCAGGGCAACCTCTGTACTGTAAGCAGGCAAGTCCTGGCAAAAGGGCAAGACGACTTTGCCGCCTGGTCCTTTTGCAAGAACTTGCTTTAAGGCTTGATCCATATCACCGCAGATAATCGCATTTTGCGGGACTGCGTTGATCAAATCTTCAGCCTTTATCAGAAACGGCTCTTTTATAAGCTCAAGCCTTCCGGTGATAGACTTGTAAAAAGCAGATGATAAAACATCCTGCCCTGATTGGATAACCGGAACAATAAACGCATCCGGCGTGGCATGCTGGCAGGCAATGGCTTCCAGGCTGGAAATTCCGGCAATAGGAACATTGAGGCTGTAAGCTATGCCCTTGGCAATGCTTAAGCCCACCCTCAAGCCGTTGAAGCCTCCGGGCCCGATTGCTGCTCCTATACCTTGAATATCACCGATCTGTAAACCAGCCTTTGATAGCAGGAGGTCCAGCGCAGGCAGCAATTCTACTGAGTGGTTGTGCCTGCATTCCCATGTATTTTCCGCTCGCAGTATCATATTATCTACTAGAGCAAGGCTGGTGTAACGGGTTGAGGTATCTATTCCCAGAACAAGCATATAGTTACCTGATTTCTTTCAGTAAATCAAT
>JAQWDO010000040.1 GCA_028705415.1 Dehalococcoidales bacterium | reverse complement strand
CGGATGTGCTTTGTTGGTTAAAAGTGGTATAATTCTGCGTTACCTGTGACCTGAATAAAGGAGAAAGTGCATGAAAAAAACAGTTCTTAATGCTGGTAAACGAAGTTTGTTTGGCAAGAAAACCAGGTTTTTACGGCGAGAAGGTATTGTTCCTGTCAATTTATACGGCCAGGGGCTTGAATCTCTCTCGCTGGAAACCGGAGAGAAGGGCCTGGAAGAAATCATAAAGGGCGGGACCTCACGTATAATTTTACTTGACGTGGAAGGGGAGAAAAATAACCGCAATGTGCTGATTAAAAACGTTTCACGCCATCCTCTTAACCGCAGTCTGGTGCATGTTGACCTTTACCAGGTTAATATGAGTCATAAGATGACATCTGAAATTCCTGTATTGCTTATCGGTGAAGCGCCGGCTCTGGAATACAAGGAGAATTTTTTGGAGCACCAGTTGAATGAACTCGAGGTCGAATGCCTTCCTGATAAATTGCCCCCTCACATTGAGGTTGATATCAGCGGTTTGAAGGAAGCCGGCCAGGCAATACATGTGGCTGATTTGAAACCAGGTGATGGTATCGAAATCATTACCCCTGGTGAATATGTCATCGTAAGGGTATCCCAGTCAGCAACAGCTGAAACCGGGGAATCCGAAGAAGAGGAGGCGGCACCTGGAGTGGAAGCAGCCGGCCAGGATGCTGTTACCCCACAAACTGAAGAATAGCGCTTCTGATTGTAACTACGATGAATTACGGAAGTTGCCCGCCAATATTTGATTGGCGGGCAACTTTTTGTCCGGAAAGATTGCGAACTGCGATTAAGTCTGGACAGAGGCATTAAAAATGGAGTAAACTTCAAAACCTGTTTTTTTATTGAGATCGGATTTCAAAAAAGTCCAAATAAAATACACTAGGGGGGAAACATGAAACGGTTATTATGGTTGTTAATGGCTACGATACTCGTAGCCGGGTTAATCTTGCCGGGTTGTAGTGGCGATACTGGCAAGATTCGCGTCGCTACCGATGCTACCTGGCCACCTTTTGAATATGTAGATACACAAACGAATGAAATTGTAGGCTTTGATATCGATCTTTTCAATGCCATTGCTGAAAAGGCCGGGCTTGAAGTCGAATGGATCAATGTCGAATGGGATCCGCTGCTTGCCGGTGTTGCACAGGGAACTTATGACGCAGCGATTTCATCCATAACTATCAAGGAAGAACGCAAAGCGGATATGGACTTTTCCGATCCGTATTACGTGGCTGGCCAGATTATTGTGGCCAAAACCGATAGTGATATAACCGGAGCCGCGGGGCTTGTTGGCAAAAAAGTTGGAGTACAATCCGGCACCACTGGTGATGATGAAGTCAGTGCCATGGATGGAGTAGAGGTAACCGGATATGATGAAATCGGCATGGCTTTTGTAGCCCTTATGAATAACCAGGTTGATGCAGTTGTCTGTGATACGCCGGTTGCTTCAGGGTATGTTAATAAGTACGATACCCTGAAAACAGTTGGTGAAGTACTCACTACCGAGGAATACGGGATTGCAATGCCCAAGGGCAGTGATGAGTTAATGAAAAAAGTCAACGATGCTTTGGCTGAGGTTGTAGCCGATGGCGTAATAGACCAGCTTGTGCAGAAGTGGCTGGTTGATTAAAAAATATGGAGGGGGGCTCATATGAGCTCCCCTCCGGTTTGATTGATGGAACAGCAAGAGAAGAATGCACCCAACCGTGAATTGAGCTTCGTCACCGGGGGTGAGGTAAACATACGCCAGGACCCGTGGTGGTGGCTGGTTGTGACAGTTATTGCCATCATTATCTTGCTGGTGATGATTGCACCGTTTCCTTTTAAGGACATTGTAGTTTTTGCCAGGGATGGCGTCCTTGTAACCATATTGGTCACGATATCCAGCTATTTTCTGATGTTAATCCTCGGACTGTTTGGCGGTTTGGGCAGACTTTCAAAAAACAAGCTTGTTTTCGGCATTTCCTCCCTCTACGTGGAGATTATTCGCGGAATTCCACTTCTCGTACAGCTTATTGCCTGGTACTTCGCTTCCCCGGTAGTTATCCAGAAAATAGGTGTATGGTTAAACTTTGCGCCGTTAATGTACTACCGCGCAAATCCAATAATTACTGCAATCGTTGCTATTACGGTATGCTACGGAGCTTACATGAGCGAAATCGTCCGCTCTGGCATCCAGAGCATCCCCAAAGGCCAGATGGAAGCAGCCCGTTCTCTTGGCATGAGCCACTTTCAGGCGATGCGTTATGTTGTTCTGCCTCAAGCATTCAGGGTGATCCTGCCGCCAATGGGCAATGAATTCATAGCTCTTCTCAAAGACTCTTCGCTGGTTAGCGTAGTAGCAGTAGCAGATATTACCAGAAAGGGAAGAGAGTTCATGTCTGCTCATTTCAACCCGATCGAAACCTGGTTAATGGTGGCCTTGCTTTATCTGGTGCTGACACTGGTTGCGGCGAGAGTTGTTTCCTATATCGAAAAACGATCGAAGCGTGGAAGTTAATATGGCGCAAGCTATCATTGAAATCACCAATGTTCATAAACGGTTTGGGCATGTTGAAGCCCTTAAAGGAGTAGACTTGACTGTTATGGAGGGCGAAGTGATCGTAATCATCGGCCCCTCCGGATCTGGCAAGTCAACCCTGCTGCGGTGCATAAACCGCCTGGAAGAATATGAAAAAGGCAGTATAGTCGTGGACGGTATTCCGCTGGATACCAATCAGAATATCAACGCTGTCAGGCGGGAAGTTGGAATGGTATTCCAGTCATTCAATCTTTTTGCTCACCTCACAGTTATGCAGAACCTGATGCTTGCCCAGACCACTGTGCGCAAGCGGACAAAAGAGGAAGCCGAAAAAGTATCCCGGGAGCTTCTTGTAAAAGTAGGTATTCCCGAAAAAGCCGAGAGTTATCCTTCCCAGCTTTCCGGCGGGCAGCAGCAGCGGGTAGCCATTGCGAGGGCGTTGGCGATGAACCCGAGGGTCATGTTATTCGATGAGCCTACGTCTGCTCTTGACCCGGAAATGATAAAAGAAGTGCTGGATGTGATGGCTTCCCTGGCAAAAGAAGGCATGACCATGCTGGTTGTTTCGCATGAAATGGGTTTTGCGCGGGCTGCTGCGCACAGGGTCATTTTTATGGATGAAGGTCAAATCGTGGAAGAAGCACCCCCCGAATTATTTTTTGCCAGCCCAACACAGGAACGCACCCAGCTGTTTTTGAGTAAAATTCTCCATCTTTAAATTATTCTCCGTTTGCTTTTGGCAAGCCGCAAATAACTTGTTTGCATGCTTGTGTAATTACATTGCCAGGTAAAAGACATATTGCGGGATTTCTCCTTTTTGTAAGCCGTATGATTTGCCTTTTATGAGAAGCGGGGTTAGAATAACCCGGATTTACAGTTAATTATTACGTTCGGCCAAATCAAATCAAGGATGTTTAGATGAGAGACTTCAACGAGAAAGATAAAAAGAAAAAAAAGGGAAGGATACAACTGCCGGATAATCCTGCCAATCTGCCGGCAGAAAAACTTGCCGAGCTTGAAAATGTCATCAGTGCTTCGCTGAAAGATGGATATATGCCCTGCCCGATGGCCTGGAAAATTGCCAGGGATGCAGGAGTCCCAAAAATTGCGGTCGGCACAATTATAGATAAAATGGGGCGCAGGGTGATCGATTGCCAGATTGGCTGTTTTAAAGTGGATAAAACCCCTTTCGAAGATATTGAAGTAAAAAGGCTGGAAGGGGAAGTAGTTTCAGAGATCCAATCACTGCAAGCTGCCAATCGGTTGACCTGTGAAGCAGTATTCGAGCTTGCCCGCAGGTACAAGTTAAAGCCGATGGATGTTTCCAACGAAATCAATGCCCGGGGTTTTAAGGTTTCCGTCTGCCAGCTGGGATGTTTTTAACCGGTTTTACATCGATAGGCCAGTATGCCGGAGGCAGATCCGGTTACAATCGCTCCACCTGCAGTCAAGGCGGCTACCAGCAGAGCGGCATCAGCCCAGAACCCTTGTGGGAACATCATTATCAGATAATCTTTAGCCGGATCAAGCAGCCAGAGATCATTGGAAAAGCTGATAAGGTGAAACTGGAGAAAGAGCCAGTTGAAATCCATCAGGGCTATAATACCGATCATTACTATAGCTGCCAGAGTAAACAGGCTCCCAAAAGTAAGATACTTCAGTATTTTGCGCCATTCGGCAGGCTTTAGGGCAAGGTAAACAGCACAAAAACCCAGTATATAAATGCTGGAAAAAACCAGTACGGCGTTATTCAATTCCACCAAGCCCTTGACGTCTTTCAGGTGTAGTGCTTCCCGCTCATTGAACAGTTCAAAAGGCTTCCCATTTCTGATAACCTTGATGTCTATTAACTCTTCAGATGAATTGAAATAGCCAATTAGCTCCTGGCTTGCCTTTTTTAGTTCGGAAATCTCAATTCCGGTTACGGTTTCGATATCGTATTTTTCGAAGCCTCGCTGGTATACCCACTGGCTGTTGAAAGCTATTGTTATGCTGGCAGTCAGAAACAATACCGGCAGGCATGCTACCAGCAGGAACTTGGGCAGCAGACTAATTAACTTCATTTTTTATCTCCGGCACTATTTTACACTACTCAGGCATAGGCTGTCTGGTTTAGCCGGTCAACCCCGGCTTTATAAACCCGGCAACCATTGTTATAATAGGCATTGTGAAATTCACCCATCTCCATGTCCACACAGAATACAGCCTTCTTGATGCCATGTGCCGCATTCCGGAACTTGTACACCGGGCAAAGGAACTCGGCATGGATGCAATCGCCCTGACTGACCATGGCGTACTTCATGGCGCTATTCAGTTTTACGAGGCAGCCAAGGAAGCCGGTATCAAGCCAATTATCGGTTGTGAGGTTTACCTGGCACATGGAAGCCGGCACTCGAAAACTGCCGCCGACAGGGAGATTTACCATTTGGTACTGCTGGCTAAAAATAATACCGGATACAAAAACCTGATCCGGCTTGTCAGCCTGGCAAACACCGAGGGTTTTTACTACAAGCCCAGAATGGATAAGGAAATTCTTGAAAAATACAGCGAAGGGCTGGTTGCTTTAACGGCATGCATTGCCGGTGAAATACCGAAGCTGATTCTTAACAGCCGCTTGCCGGAAGCCCGCGAAGCAGCGAAATGGTACCAGCGTGTGTTCGGGAACGATTTTTATATAGAACTGCAACGTCATCCTTTGCCCGAGCTTGATCAGGTGAACAAAGAGTTGATACCACTGGCGCGAGAACTGGGAATTCCAATGGTGGCTACCAACGATGTACATTACATATTTTCCGGGGATTCTGCACCTCACGATCTACTGCTTTGCATCGGAACAAATGCAACCGTTTTTGAAGAAAAGCGAAAAAAAATGGGTGGTGACTATTTCTATCTGAAAAGCCCGGAGGAAATGGCCGAACAGTTCAGCGATATTCCCGAAGCTATTGAAAACAGTAATATCATTGCGGACAAGTGTAATCTCGAAATCGATTTTGGCAGGCTTCACTTGCCGCAGATTGACATTCCGGAAGGTAAAACCCCCCTTGAGTACCTTAAAGACCTTTGCTTTGCCGGCCTTGAGGCTTATTATCCCGAAGCAAACCAGGAAATAACCGACCGGCTTAATTACGAACTGGATGTTATCCGGCAGACAGATTTTGCCAACTACTTCCTTGTGGTCTGGGATATTGTATCTTTTGTGCGCAGGGAAGGGATTCTCTTCAATGTGCGCGGCAGTGCCGCTTCTTCGATAGTCTTGCGATGTTTGGGAATTACCGAGGTCGATCCGATTGAACACAAACTTGTTTTTGAACGGTTTCTTAACATTGAACGGCGTGAAATGCCGGATATCGATCTTGATTTTGCTGATACGCGGCGTGATGAGGTCATCAATTATGTTTCACAAAAGTACGGGGCAGATCATGTTGCCCAGATAATTACCTTTGGAACTATGGGTGCTCGAGCAGCCATCAGGGATGTGGGACGTGCCCTTGGTATGCCATACAGCGATGTCGACCGTATTGCAAGGCTGGTGCCCTTTTCGCCAGGGATGACCATTGACAAAGCTCTGGAGATGAGCGAAGAACTGCGCCAGCTGAAAAGCCGGGATCCATCGGTAAACAATGTTCTTGAAACCGCCAAGCGGGTTGAGGGTTTGAGCCGGCATGCGTCTACTCACGCTGCCGGGGTGGTGATTGCCCGCGATCCACTGACCGACCATTGCCCCCTCCAGTTGCTGTCCCGGGGTGATAACAATGGCCTGGTAATGACTCAGTACCCGATGGGTGACATCGCAAAAATCGGACTGCTTAAAATGGATTTCCTGGGGCTGGTGAACCTGACCATTCTGGGTAAAGCACGCGATATTATTTTCACAACCCGGAAAATTAAAATCGATTTGCCCGCAATTCCGCTTGACGATGTTAAAACCTACAAACTGCTCTCCAGCGGGGAAACCGCCGGTGTTTTTCAGCTTGAAGGCAGCGGGATGCGACGCTATATACGGGAATTGAAGCCTTCGACTTTTGGAGATATCGCTGCCATGGTAGCTTTGTACAGACCTGGCCCGATGGAGCAGATACCGCATTTCATTAAATCCAAACATGGACTTGAACCTATTCACTACCCTCACCCGGTGCTGGCCGATATTCTGGAAGACACCTACGGAGTGATTGTTTATCAGGAACAGGTGCTCTTTATTGTGAGGGCGTTTGCCGGATATACACTGGGGCAGGCGGACATATTCCGCAAGGCGATGGGGAAGAAGATTGCCGGGGCGATGAAAAAAGAGCGCAAGAATTTTATCGACGGGGCGCTCAAGCTGGGATATCCGGAAAAAATTGCCGATGAAGTCTTTTCCCTGATAGAGCCTTTTGCCGGATATGCTTTCAACAAGGCGCATGCGGTGAGTTACGCCCTGGTAGCTTACCAGACAGCTTACCTGAAAGCCAATTACCCGGTTGAGTATATGACTGCCCTGCTTACATCTTATCTTGGCCATGCGGAAAAGCTTGCCACAGCGTTTGGAGAATGCCGCAATCTGGGCATACGGGTTTTGCCGCCATGCGTCAATCACAGTGAGCTGGATTTCGCTATCGAAGAGCAGGAAGAAGGTTCGACGGGAATACGTTTCGGGTTGT
>JAQWDO010000039.1 GCA_028705415.1 Dehalococcoidales bacterium | reverse complement strand
TACGTTATCGATTCCCGATAACCGGCCCCCAAGATTAGCCGCCAGGCTTGAATCAATTTCTATACAGATACCCTGCCCGGCCAGTTTAGCAAGCTCGAGCGTCAATACTCCCAATCCCGGCCCAACTTCAATGATGACGTCTTCCTTCGTAATACCGCCTGACGCTATAATCTTGCCAAGCACCCGCCTGTCCACCAGAAAATGCTGCCCGAGGCTTTTCCTGGCTTTGAGGCCTGATTCCTTCAACAGATCCCGGGTCTCTTTGCCAAGCGATGGCTTGCTGTTTTTATCTCCGGTTTTTTCCAACTACAGCCCTTTCTCCAGCCGTGCCACCAGGCGCATGGGAAGATTTGCCCTGACCATTTTAATCTGAGTTGCCCCGATATCATAAGCCACACGGTACAGCTTGATCATCGAAGTCTCAATATCAAGCATGGCATAACTTGCCCTTGGATCGCCGTCACGCGGCTGGCCAACGCTTCCGGGATTAATTATCAAACGGAAGTCACCGATTACCTGGCCAATCCCTTCGGTAAAGTTCACATATGAAGTATTCCCGTCTTCACCCAACCGGAATATCAGGGGTTCATGGGAATGCCCGATAAAACAATATCTGCTCCGGAAGTAACCGAAATTCTCTTCAGCCTGGCCCTTGGATTTCAGGTATTCACCAACCGGATCTCTGGGACTTCCATGCACCAGGGTAAAGTCTCCGCGCTCCTGCGCAGGCTCAAGCCCCGACAAAAATCCGGCATCTTGCGGATTCAGTTGTTTTATCGTCCACTCCATGGCAGTCGCCGCATCCGGATTGAAAAACCGGGTTGATAATTTTCCGACAGCAGCCAGGTCATGGTTGCCGGCGACCGCACAATGCTTCAGCCGTCTCATGAGCTCAATACATTTTTCCGGATCGGGTCCATAATTGACCAGGTCGCCCAGAAACCAGTATTCATCTACACCGCCACGCTGTTCACAATCCCTGAGAACCGCCGTGAAGGCAGCCAGATTGGCATGTATATCAGCCAGAATCGCTATACGCATACCAATAATATACCACGACAGGCAATGGAAGCGTTCCTTCTGAAAATACCCGCATACTTGTTTGCCCGTTTGGACATGCGTATGCTAATATTAACCTGCAATTATGGAAATCAACTGGCTGGGTCAATCTTATTTCCGCATTAAAGGTAAACAGGTTACTGTCCTTACCGATCCCTTTCTTGCAGAGAACGGCAATACATTAAACCGGGTTACCGCCAATGTAATCTGTCTCAGCTATGCGAACCCCGCGGCAGATGCCGCCATTGAAAAAATTAGCCCGGAACCTTATATCATCCGCGGGCCGGGCGAATACGAAGTAAGTAATGTCCTTGTTATAGGTGTTCCCTCTTACCAGGATGAAAACAAAGGCTCCATTCGTGGTAAAAATACCATATACGCGCTTGAGTTTGAAGAGCTTTCTATCTGCCATTTGGGGCGGCTGGGGCATCTCTTAAACGACGAGCAGATAGAAATGATCGGCAATGTAGATATTCTGTTTCTTCCGGTCGGGGGAAACATTACCATCAACGCCGCCCTTGCAGCCAAGCTGGTACGAAGCATGGAGCCAAAGATCGTAATACCCATGCATTATAAAACTCCCGGAACAAATCTTGAGCTCGATCCGGTGGACAAATTCCTGAGCGAAATAGGAGCCCAGGGAATAACGGCGCAGCCGAAGTTCAACATTACCAAAAACAACCTTCCGCAAGCCACGCAGGTTATACTCCTGGATAACCCTTCATAATTAAAAGCGATCATTCTCAATAAAGCCTCCCTTTACTATCTACCGGGAGGCTTTTTCATAATCACTACCGCCAGCAGCACAAGCAATACGAACAGCACCAAACCCAGCATCACTATTACTACATAGCCCCATTCCGGCATCTGGATAATTACCGGGGAGTGGCTGATGCCGGGGGCCTGTGTTACCACTGTTGTCTGGCCCGGCACCTCCAGAGTTGGAACAACCACGGTAATATCTCCGATGCCCGCACCTGTAGTAACCGGCAGTGTAACGACCGTTGTGACTGGTGTTGTAACAGTCGTCACAGGAGACCCGGTCAACGGGGGTTGAGACAGTACGGGCTCATCGACGGTAATAAAGCTGCCCACATCACTCCAGTCACTTGCTCCTCCGGCATCTACGGCCCTTACACGCCAGAAATAACCTGTACTGTATTCAAGTTCCTCGTCAGCCTGCCAGGCATTGGCAGCCAGCGACTGCTGCCCGGTACAGGTTATTTCAACCTCTTCAAAACCCGGGTCAGCGCTCACCACCAGCTCGTAATACTCTGCTCCTTCAATTTTTTCCCACTGAAAAAGCGGATTGACAATAATGTCTTTTTCCCCGGGGAGCGGCTTTTTCAGCTGTGGGGCAACTACACTGGTTGCAAGAGCGGTTTCAAACTGTTTTGCCTTAGCCCACGGGCTGGAGACCGGGCCTGCCACCCTCACACGCCAGAAATAGCTATGTTCAGCCTCCAGCAGGGGCAAAGTTACCCTGGTGCCGGTTGTCACGCCTTCCATATTCTCATCAATGCCTGCAAAAGAAGGAACCTCGGAAACCTGCCACCGGTACCTTGCGGCACCGGGTAAACCTGCCCATTCAAGTGTTATTTCGCTTGCATAACTAGCTCCGGCAATACCAATACCTTCCGCTCCATCTGCAGGCATTATTAATTCCGGCGGTTCAACCAGAGTATCCACGTAACGCAGCAGCCTGTTGTGATTAATATCCATTGCCCATAGTACGTTTCCTGACGATACCAGTTTCCGGAGAGAACATCCTTCCTGCAACCCCTTTGTAAATACTTCAACAACTTCAGAGCTTCGTGCAGGTTCAAGCACACGTATTGCACTGCCCCGGCCAGTTTCCAAATTCAATGGCTGTAAATCGGCCGCACAAACCAGCCCGCTGTCACTGACGGCCAGCCCGCCTATTCTGAAAGCGGCTGGTTCCTCTCCAGTTTCCAGCCTTATCCAATCTGTTTCTTCGGCGATTCTGCCAGCAGCTATTCCCTCACCGGGCAAATCCGACGCCGCAAATATACGGTTGTTTTCACTGAAAGCAGTATCGAAAGCAACACTCACCGCGCCGCTCAATTCTTCCGTTCCGGGCAACTGGCAGAAACTTGCTCCTGAATCTCGGGAAAAGTAAATGTTTCCGGCAATATCTCCCGCCAGCACCTGGCTGCCGGATGATTCGTCCGGCAAGGCTTCCAGAGAATGTACGGGGGCGCTTCCGATTTCCGTTTGCATGTAGGTGAAGCCGCCGTTTTTCGAGCGAAGGATAACGCCATGAATGCCATCGAAACCTCCTGCCAGCAATTCTCCGTCCCCGGTGATTTCCCAGCAATCAATCTTGAGCGGGCATTTCCTGGCAGTATAATTTCTGCCGCCGTCTACCGATCTCCACACCAGAAACCCGTCCGAGCCTTCACCAGCAAGAAAGACTTCCTTGCTCTCGCTGCCAAACTCCGGCGAGAGGCCTATTTTTGAGAAAATACCATCAGCTACGGTGCTGTTTAAGTAACGGGTCCATCTGCTCCCTCCGTCGGCTGAATACCACAGGCTGGAACTACCGCCCCAGGTCAGTAAATACAGGGTACTATCCCGGCTGAACTCAGGCGATATGGCAAAGTCGAGCAGGGAATCTATACGCGTATCAACGAATGCCAATTGGTGCCAGCAGACACCATCACGGGAGAAGGATACTGCGCTCTCTTTGCCACTGGCAGACATGTACCAGCCCTCCGGAACCAGTAAAACGGATGTAACCGAATCACCGGTTGGAGGCTTGGCCGGCCATGTCCAGGTTACACCCCGGTCATCAGAAAAACACGGCCCGCCAGTGCCGGCCGTTCCTGCCAGGATAACCCCGTCGTTGCCTGCATCCAGTGATGTTACAGCCATTCCGGTATCACCGGTTAACCTGTAAACTACAGTCTCCGATGGATTAACAGCCAGTTCAACCTGGTATACACCGCCGCCATCGCTTTCAAGCCCTGCCAGAATTACCGGACAATGCGGATCAAAATTATCAGGCAAAGCCAGAGAAGCCCCCTTCAGTTCCTGTGAGGCTTCTGATCCTTGAGGGAAGATTCCGTCATTCCATATGGAGCCCCAGCCTGAATTGCCTACCATCGTTTTCAAAATAATTTCGCCTGTCTGAGTTCCGATGGTTGCCAGGACGAGTTCATCGTTGCCGCCGGGGATAAAAGCTATATCACAGGCATCGAAGTTGGCAAGACCGCTGTCATGCCAGCGGGCAAGCCACTCTGTGGGCCGCAACAAGTAAACGCCCCCTCCCCCTTTTGGGTGAGATGACGCTACGGCTACAGCCAGCATCTCCTGACCTTCGATCACAGCAGCAGAGATAGCGGTGATATGGCAATCCACTCCATCTACTCCGGGAAGGCGTGGCGTAACCGAGAATGAGCGGCCTCCGTCATCTGAGCGAAAAACTGTGGAAGATGTTGCGTAATACAGGATATCTGCTTTACCGGGTTGTTCTACGAGTTCTACAAACCCGTCTTCAAGTGTTGCAAGCTGTTCCCAGTGGTATCCACCATCGCCTGAACAATAAAGATTGCACCCGCTGTTCTGGACTACGCTGAAAAGTCTGGACCCGCAATCGGCAAGCAGTTGCAAAACATCGCTTCCGGGATCAATGACCAAACCCTCGGAAGGCATATTTATACTTTCCCAGCTTAAAACCGGCTGGTGGTCAGAAGTAGAAGTATTAACCGGAGTGTTTACAAATATCGGGGTATGGAGTGCCAGCATCGCCACTGCCAGGATAATGCGTGACATAGTCATATGATACCCAAGACCACCAAAAGGGGTCAACCCCCCGACTATTAATACACCATGCCCGGCACCAGTTTTGGGAATTTAATATCTGATAGCACAGCAGGAGAGATGAGCGCTGTTGACATTCTTGGCGCTGCTGATTATATTGTTGGCAGTGATACAGGCACCGGTGTTTTAACAAGACAGATGAAAATACACGATCAACCAGTAGAAATAGAACACCTGAACCGGATCAACGAATATGGCCCGGACGACCTTTTTATCTGCTGTGCAGGGTTTGAAGATCGCTGCATCAAGGCTGTCTCCAAGATGGGGATGGCGTTCCGCACCCGTTTCAGCATCATATTTGTGGTAGAAGACCCTTTCTATAAACAGCAGGTTGAAACCAACCTGTTCAAGCTTCAGGCAGAACTGGGAAAACGCACCAGTGAAGGTGTTTTTGTCGTCCGCTGCCAGCGTGACGCACCGACCGAAGCAATTAACCAGCTCAGAACCGTCTGGAACCGCTGCAAGCCCAAGGATCCTGACGAACCCTGCATTACTATAGATATTTCCAGCTTTACCAAAATATACCTGCTGGAGCTTTTGCATTTTCTGGTCGCCGAACAAAATATGGGGATTCCCCGCCTTATACACACCACACAAACTTACGCCCCTACCCGGCTTACCAGAGGAGTGGAACAAATAACTACGGTGCCCAACTTCTTCGGCAATATGTCGATGGACAAGGAAACCCTGCTTATCATGTTTTTGGGGTTCGAGCCGGAAAGAGCGCTCAGCGTCTGGAAGCACTTCAATCCGGCAAAGGTGATAGGAATTATCACCAACCCTCCCCGGGACGGGAAGGAGGAGTACCTCGATTATGCCAAGCGTAACAACGCCCGGCTTTTGTCCCTTCCGGCAGTCGAGGTAAGAACCGTTCCGCCGGATGACCCTTATGCTGCCAGAAACGCCCTTGAAATCATATTCCAGGAAGTCAAGGATGGCTACAATATGGTAATCGGTCCGTTCGGCACAAAATCTCAGACGGTAGGAGTATTCCTGTTTTGCCTGGAGCATCCCAAAGCGCAGGTGGTGTATTCATTTCCTTCAAACTATACCCGCAGTTATATTAACCGGGAACCCGGTTGTACTCTTCTGTTACCCATGGCTCCTGTATTCAAGCCCTGATCCTGGTACTTTTGTACCGTTATCTCTGTTACACCTCCTAATTAGGAACTTTTCTCTTGACACACAGGCATGCAATGGTTTATTCTAGCTTTCAAAGCTACAACAAGAAGGAGGATAACCCGGATGCAGGCTTATTGTATGAAGTGTCGTGCCAAAAAGGAGATGAAGGGAGCTACCGCCATCACCAT
This sequence comes from Dehalococcoidales bacterium, assembly GCA_028705415.1. GTDB lineage: Bacteria > Chloroflexota > Dehalococcoidia > Dehalococcoidales > CSSed11-197 > CSSed11-197. Next base: position 987 of record JAQWDO010000039.1, on the reverse strand, counting down.
GAAAAATGGACGGCCAGCTACTCAAGGCGTTTGTCCAGATTGCGGCACCAAAATGTTCAAAATCGGCAAAAGCTAAGGCTGATTCTGGTTCAGAGATAAAAGAAGCTGCTTTAAAAAGCAGCTTCTTTTTTTATACAGAGTGCCGGGGGTGGGGGTCGAACCCACACGGATTTTATTCCGGCGGATTTTAAGTCCGCTGCGTCTGCCGATTCCGCCACCCCGGCATGTCATCAGCAGGCCAAACCTGCCCTGACTGCACTAAATTATATGAAAGCACGCTCAACTTGTAAAGCAATCGCGGCCTGCAAAGTTAGCCGGATACCCGGACATCTCCCTCTCTTCGGGTTACCTTTTCCTTATCAAGCTGTCCGAGAACCGGAATTGAGTACTTCCTGGAGAGTCCGAACAGCCTGTTCATGTCCTGTATCGACAGCTGGCCGTTAGATTTCAGAAAAGCGGCTACATCACTTTTAATTTTTTCATAGATTCTCTTTTCAAGCAGTATACCTTCGGAGAACTGCACCAGTTTGCCTTCATCCAGCAGATAATAGACAACGTCCTCCTTGCCCCCGAACTGTGACACCAGCTCCTTGATGGTAGGAGGAGAAAAAGGGCTTGCCCTGAAAAGCGATAATATCTGCTCCTCTACTGATTTTTGCTCGCTTGAAAGACCCGGTTTATATCCTGGCAATGCAAGCCAGTCTCCATCCCTGGTTATACTGCCTTCTTCAAGCATTTCTTCAGCCAGCACAGTAAATATATCCCGGGGCAAACCTGACTTAACTTGCGCGCTGGTTCCTGCCATCCCTCGCTTTAGCGGGCTTTTCCGATGCTCAAGTTCAATAATCTGGCGAAGCTTATTCTTCTCTGCCTGCCAATCCCTTAACTCAAACAGGTAGCCTCCTTTTACCCCGACGGTTCCTTTTCCTATAAGGCCTTCCACTGCCGAATCTATGGTATCCCGTGAATAACAGGAGTAAGACAGCA
>JAQWDO010000038.1 GCA_028705415.1 Dehalococcoidales bacterium | reverse complement strand
CTCTCAGCTTTTTGCTCCCCTAGCGGTTAATTCTAATATAGCACATAATACGTTCAAACCAAAACATAATAATAACCATTTGCTATAATTAGCCTGATTAGAAATGCAAACGCTGATTTCCGCATCAAACTACTTTGGAATCGAACTGAATGGCCGCCAGCTCGAGCAATACTCGCTTTATCATGATGAACTCATTTCCTGGAACAGAAAGCTAAACCTTACCTCAATTATCTCCCCTGCAGAGATTGAGCTAAAGCACTTTGCTGATTCACTCTCCGTACTAGCCGTTCTTGAACCGGAAACACTCCAGGGAAAGCCAGAAGTGATTGACATTGGTACCGGAGCCGGCTTTCCGGGAATCCCTTTAAAAATTGCCTTGCCGCATATTAATCTTACTCTGGTTGATTCCACTCAGAAGAAAATGTTTTTTGTTGAACATATAGTCCAAAAACTCAAGCTTGAAAATGTAACCGTTCTGGCTGGAAGAGCAGAAGAACTGGCACACAAACCCCTTTACCGGGAACGTTTTCATCTTGTTTTTTCTCGAGCCGTAGCAAAATTGCCGTCTCTGGCTGAACTGAGTCTTCCATTTTGTGCGATAAACGGTTTGTTCGTAGCCTGGAAAAAGGGAGATATTTCTGCTGAGGTTGAATCTGCCGGTCATTCTTTAAATGTACTTGGAGCCAGGTTGAAGTGCGTTATTCCGGTAACATTTCCCGGGCTTGATGACGGTCGGTTTCTGGTTATAACCAATAAGGTTTCTTCAACACCCCCAAAATACCCCAGAAGGCCTGGCACACCACTTAAAAATCCTCTTTGATTCTGGTTGATTGCTACCAGGCGCAAAGCCAGCCTTGATTGTACTGCACGGTAAATATAGAATATTGGTAATGGTCATGACCGGATAAAAGGAGATATCCTGCCAGTGACGGGCAAAAGCATTAATTTAGGAAGTGGTTATTGAACAAAATATTTTCTGAAGACCTTGCCGACCTGTTAAATATTCTCCCTCCCCATGTTTACAAGCCTCTGGTTGATCAGGATGATATCAACTCTCTCCTGGAAGTGGTGATGGATCTGGGCAGGCCGCCCAGTGCGAGATTTCCCGGTCGCGAAATCGACCTGTCTCCCCGCGAGGTAATCCAGGAAGATATAGATTATGTAACTAACCGCATTGGCGAGTTCGGGGACGATAACCGCGCAGGTATTGAACGCACCCTTCACCGGATATCTGCTATCCGTAACCGCGCCGGGAAAATTGTCGGCATTACCTGCCGGGCAGGCCGGGCAGTCTTCGGCACCATCAAGGTAATAGAAGATCTGGTCCAGAGCGGTAAAAGTGTTTTACTCCTGGGCCGCCCTGGCGTTGGTAAGACCACCATGCTTCGCGAAGTTGCGCGTGTTCTTGCCGACTACGCCGGCAAGAGGGTAATTGTTGTGGATACCTCCAACGAAATAGCTGGAGACGGAGATATCCCTCATCCTGCCATCGGCAGGGCAAGAAGGATGCAGGTGGAAACCCCCAGCATGCAGCACGCGGTCATGATAGAGGCGGTAGAAAACCACATGCCGGAAGTCATCGTGATTGATGAAATCGGCACTGAGCTGGAAGCTCTGGCTGCCCGGACTATTGCTGAAAGAGGCGTTCAGCTGGTAGGAACCGCTCACGGTAACACTCTTCAGAATCTCTTGTTAAATCCTACCCTGGCAGATCTGATTGGAGGGATTCAGGCAGTAACTTTAAGCGATGAAGAAGCCAAGCGCCGTGGCACACAGAAAACAATACTGGAACGTAAATCTCCTCCAACCTTTAATATTGTAGTAGAAATCCAGGACCGCAACCTGGTAGCTGTCCATGCTGATGTTACTGTTGCCGTAGATGGCTTGCTGCTGGGACAGGATATTCCCCAGGAAATTCGTTCGCTGGATGAAAACGGTGATGTAAAAATAGAACGTATTGAACCGGCCAAACCCGCTCGCAAGGGCTCCGCGAAAGCGTCCTCAGCACCGGTAATGAGCCAGAAATTTCCTGATATGTACCTGTTCGGTGTTAACCGTGAAAAACTGGAAGCTACTGCACGGGAACTCCATATTCCCATAAATATCGTGAGCAATCTTTCCCAGGCGGATATTCTGGTAACATCCAAAACCTATTATCAGCGCAAACCACAAAAAATCCGTGATGCCGAATCTTCCAATATTCCGATTTATGTGCTCCGCAAGCATTCCGGATCGCAGTTTCGCCAGTTCCTTCTCGCCATGGATAAACGCAACCGTCTGCCTGAAACGGAAGAACTGCCGGTTACCGAAATTGCCATCCGCGAAGCCGAAGAAGCGGTTTCACGGTTAAAAAACGGAGAGGACGAGATAGAGTTAAGCCCGCGCAGCAGCTATATCCGGCGTCTTCAACACCTGATTGCTGACAGAAGCCACTTAACCAGCCAGAGCGTGGGCAGCGAACCGAAGAGAAGAGTACGTATTACCCGTGAGGCAGGCTCATAATGAACATACCTTCCCTTTTTATTACTTTCGAAGGCCTTGATGGCTGCGGTAAAAGCCTTCAGGCAAAACTCCTGTACCGTCATTTAAAAAAAATAAGCAGAAAGGCAATTCTTCTGCATGAACCTGGCTCTACACCTCTTGGTGAAGAAATCAGCCGCCTGGTAAAATGGGGCGATACTACCAGGCTCAGCCCGGTTACCGAGCTTTTTCTATTCAACGCTTCGCGGGCTCAACTCGTGTCGGAAACAATCAAACCGGCGCTGGCAGAAGGTACGGTTGTTATCGTAGACCGGTTTACGGATTCTACACTGGTATACCAGGGGTACGGCCGCGGTCTCGATCTGGACATGATAAGACAGGTAAACGATATCGCCCTTCAGGATTGCCATCCAGATCTTTCCATTTTGCTGGACACACCCCTGGAAGTTGCAACTGGCCGGCGGAAAAAAACAAGTGACCGGTTCGAGTCCGAGAATGACGCTTTTCACCGTAAAATAAGATCAGGGTACCTGGATCTGGCAGAAAGCGAGCCGGAACGGTGGCTGGTTATAGATGGTACGCTGGAGATAAATATTATCACCGATATCATTATCGAAAAGGTAACCCTTCTGCTCGAAACCGACGAGGATTAAATGGCTGGGGAAAAAGTCGCCGTTGCCCTCAGCGGAGGCATGGATTCAGCTGTTTGCGCAGCCCTGTTGTTAAAAAAAGGCTACCAGGTTTTGGGTGTTACAATGCACCTGACCCGCAGCGCAGCAACATCGCCTGTGGATCGCGCTCATTCAATCGCTGCCAGGCTGGGTATTCCCCATTATGTTGTAGACTTTTCAAGCGAATTTGAAGATAAAGTCATCGACCCCTTCTGCCTGCAATACTCTTCAGGAGAAACCCCCAATCCGTGTGTAGCCTGCAACCGGGACCTCAAATTTGGATTACTGCTTGACCATATAAAAAAACTTGGAGCCCGGTTTCTCGCTACCGGCCATTATGCACGTATTTATGGCAATGGCTCCGAATATCATTTATGTAAAGCTTATGATACTTTCAAAGACCAGACATATTTTCTTTATACGCTTAAACCGGACATACTGCCATCAGTACTGTTTCCGATTGGAGGCCTGTTAAAACAAGAGGTAGCAAAACTGGCAGACGATTACTCTCTTCCCGTATCAGTTGATGACGAAAGTCACGACATCTGTTTTATGGGCGGAGCAAATTACCGCTCGGCTCTGGGTTCTCGTATTTCAACACCTCCCGGCAAGGTTTATGATATTTCAGGTAAAGAAGCAGGCACTCATTCCGGGATTTCGAACTACACTATCGGCCAGCGACACGGTTTGAATCTCGGTCAGCCGGAAAGACTGTATGTCATAAGAATAGACAGGGATACTAACAGCATAATTGTTGGCCCTGAAAGTTGCCTTGAGAAGAAAAGCCTTATTGCCGGCTCCATTAACTGGATATCCGGCTCTTTTCCAGGCGACAGGCTTAATATCACCGCCAAAATCAGGTATGGTTCAACTGAAACGCCGGTAAGCCTTTCGCCCTGCGGAGACAACCTGGAAGTGCTTTTCAGCTCTCCGGTCAAAGCAGTCAGCCCGGGCCAGAGTATTGTTTTTTATAGTGGAGATGACGTTCTGGGCGGTGGTATAATCCACTCTTGAGTAGTCATGCATAAACAACGCCCCAGTTACGATTACGAATATTTATTCATTGAACAGGGCTTTACACTTATAGCCGGTGTTGATGAAGCTGGCCGCGCTCCTCTTGCCGGCCCGGTATCGGCCGGTGCGGTCATTCTGGATACATCTGCCGTTCACTCCTGGCTTGGCGAAGTGCGGGATTCAAAGCTTCTCAGCGCCAGAATGCGCTGCAAGCTGGAAAGCATTATTCAGCGGGAAGCAATAGCCTGGGGAGTAGGCATGGTTTCACACTCCGAAATAGACAGTTTTGGCATTGCCAGGGCTACCCGGCTCGCCATGAAAAAAGCCATCTGTAAACTTGAGCCCCAGCCGCAGGCAATCCTGGTTGATTTCTTGCGCCTTCCGGAAGTTTTCCTGCCGTAACAGGGAATTACCCATGGTGACAACCTCTCTTTTTCCATAGCCTGTGCTTCAATTCTTGCCAAAGTCGCCCGTGACCGATTGATGGAAGAAATGGATGAACACTACCCCGGTTATGGTTTTTGCCATAACAAAGGCTACCCTACACATGAGCATCTGGAAGCTTTGAAAAAAAGAGGCCCCTGTCCGATCCACCGGCGTTCCTTCAGCCCTTTAAAACCCCGACTGGATATGGATTTATGAACTCAAAAAATACCGGAAATGCTGCGGAAATGATCGCGGTAAAGTATCTTTCCAGCAAAGGATACTGCGTACTCCATACCAATTACCGCAATTGCTTCGGTGAAATTGATATAATTGCCAGGCAAGGCCCCACCCTGGTGTTTGTCGAAGTTAAAAGTAAAACCGGAACATCGTTTGGATTTCCCCTGGAAGCTATAACCAAACACAAATCAAGTAAACTTATCCAGGTTGCTGAGGGTTACCTTAAAGAATATCCCGACTCTCCGGAAGACTGGAGGATTGATGCGGTTGGAGTCCTGTTCAACAAGCAAAATGGGAAAACCCTGATCGAACATGTTCCCGGCGCTATTGAACGTTCCGATGGCTTTTAACCCGAGCCTCTATTTATGATAAAATACAGGCTCTTAATGATATGGATGATATTAACGGAATAAATCCACCCCCTGGCTTTTGCAGAATGCTGGATGCCAGCTTAAACCGTGCCGCTGAAGGGTTAAGGGTTCTTGAAGATATCGCCCGCATGATCTTGAACGATTTACCACTCACGCGCGAGTTTAAATATTTGCGGCATAATCTTGAACAAAATCAGAATATTCGCCATCAAGCCTTGCTTTCATGGCGAAATTCACAAGGCGATGTCGGGCATACCATTTCATCTGAATCATCAGCCAGGCATGATGATATTCTTTCACTGGTTACCGCCAATGCCCACCGCTCTGAACAGGCGCTCAGAACCATCGAAGAGCTTGCGAGACTCCCCGATTCCGGGATAAATTCCTGTGATTTTGAAGAGTTGCGCTTCAAGCTCTACAGCCTTGAACAAACGCTTGCCTCTCTTGTTATGCGCAGAGAAAAACTGGAACACATGAAAGGTCTTTGCGTCATACTTGATTCTGTTCCCCCGGGCAAAAGAAGCCACCTGGAACTGGCCAGTATTGTTCTCGAAGCTGGTGTAAAAATCATACAGCTGAGAGAACAAAACGTGCCTGACGCAAAAATACTTGATCTTGCCTGCCACCTCAGAAAACTATGTGACTCTTACGGTGCAATGCTGATTATCCAAGGCCGACTGGATATTGCCCTGGCCAGCGGCGCAAGCGGGCTGCATCTCGGCCAGAAAGATATTCCGCTGGCAACAGCCAGAAAGTATTTACCTGCGGGAATGTTAATCGGGGTTTCGGTTGAATCTGCCCAGCAGGCACAAGTTGCCCAAATGGATGGTGCTGATTATGTTGCACCTCAAGCTGTTTTCGAAACCCGGGGCAGGGAATGCCACACAATCGGCCTGGATACGCTCAAAGCAATCCGTGCAGCTGTGTCAATCCCATTAGTTGCCATCGGGGGCATAAACGTAGATAATATAGCTCACGTAATTAAAGCAGGGGCGGATTCCGTTGGGGTAATTTCTCCGGTTGCGCTTTCTCCGGACCCGGCCAGAGCAGCCAGAGAGCTTATTGAACATTTTAGCCCTGACTCCTGCGGCTAATTATTAACCTGGAAAATACTGAATGACTATTCCGGGTTATTAGAATATATATTTGAAGGAGGAATAATTTGGAGCTGGTTATTGCTTTATCAGCGGGTTTATTAGGGGTTGTCGTAGCCGGCCTTATGGCTAATTTTGTTTTAAAGCAGCCCCAGGGCACAAAGGCAGTCCGCGAAATTTCTGCTTCTATCAAAGAAGGCGCTCTGGCTTTCCTCGGTAGGGAGTATCGGATCCTGGCAATTTTCGTGGTTGCTGTTACACTCATCCTCGGTTTCATACCCTTGGTTGGATGGTGGGTTGCCCTCAGTTTTATTTTTGGAGCAATTTGCTCCGGGCTGGCAGGGTTTATTGGCATGAGCATTGCCATCCGGTCAAACTCTCGAACCGCCGCAGCGGTACAGCATGGTTTGAATCATGGACTCAAGGTCTCCTTCCGCGCAGGTGCGGTAATGGGAATGAGCGTGGTGGGAATTGGTATGCTGGGGCTTGTCGCCCTTTATTTCGCATTCAACGGTAATGCTGATTTCATACAAATTATCCCCGGTTTTGGTTTCGGTGCTTCTTCAGTAGCAATATTTGCCCGTGTCGGTGGTGGTATCTATACCAAAGCAGCAGATACCGGAGCCGATATTGTTGGCAAAGTTGAAGAAAACATACCGGAGGATGATCCCCGCAACGCGGCAGTGATAGCCGATTTTGTCGGCGATAACGTCGGCGATGTAGCCGGCATGGGTGCAGATCTTTTCGAATCCTATGTCAGTTCAATTATCGCCACTTCTGCCCTGGCATCGGTTGCGGTTATGTCCCCGGTGCTCAGCCAGGCACTGGTACCCAGCCAGGAAGCTGCCTGGTTTTTACCCCTGCTGGTTGCTGCCGGTGGCATTCTGGCATCCGTTATTGGCATCTTTTTCATTCGCGTTGGAGAAAAGCTGGAAATGACTGCCCTGTTAAACGC
>JAQWDO010000037.1 GCA_028705415.1 Dehalococcoidales bacterium | reverse complement strand
CTGTAATTGTTGGTTATGACGGCAGAGTTCTTGGCGAGTGTGGAACGGAGGAAATGGGAAACCAGTACGCAGAGCTATCTGTGAGCTCCATCCGGGAAGCCAGGGCTAACTGGCAGTCTCAGAACCATCTCTTCAAACTGCTTCACCGCGGCTATACCGGCAAGCTTAGTTCCGGCGAAGGTGATATCGGGGATGAAACCTGCCCTTATGAGTTTTACCGGACATGGGTGAATGATCCCAAAAAGGCTCAAGAGCAGGTTGAGAGAGTTACCCGAACAACGGCCTCAGTCAAGGGATGCCCGGTGCCCTTCCAGCCATCAATCAAAGGGCATTAATATTCTCGTTAGTCCATGTTGATAGAAGTTCTAATATACCGGGAGGGGTTGGAAGGGGTTTAAGTCCAACCCCTCCAGTTGTAATTAATCACCCAAAACAGTACTATATGCTCCCCTTGTTTAAATTATTTACAGGATTGTTAAAGCCAGGCGAAATATTATAGTTCACAGGAGGCAAAATAAAATGAATACTAAAATTATTACCGACAGCACTTCCGATTTGCCACAATCAATTGCCGACAAGCTGGGCATAACTATTATTCCGCTTTATGTGCTATTCGGAAAAGAAACATATCGCGACCGGATAGATATATCAGAAGACGGGTTCTATAAACGTCTGATTGAAGGCCCGATTCACCCAACCACCTCCCAGCCCAGTCCCCAGGATTTTATAAAAGTCTACGATGAGCTTTCCAAAGGTGCCAACGGCATCATATCCATTCATATTTCAAGTAAATTGAGCGGCACATGCTCATCCGCCTGGCAGGCTGCTAAAAACAGTTTTGCTTGCCCCGTCGAGGTTATAGATTCGTCCAGCGTTTCAATGGGGCTTGGCCTTATAGCTATCGCAGCAGCAACTCTTGCCAATAATGGCGAAAGCTTCGAAACTGTTATTACAAAAACCCGGCAAATGATCGAAAAAATTCATGTATGGGCACTGTTTGATACCCTTAAATACCTGGCATTGGGAGGGCGCATAGGCAAGGCGCAAGCTCTCATGGGTTCAATGCTCAACATTAAGCCGGTTTTAGCCGTTAAGAACGGAGAAATGACACCGGTTACCAAAGCGCGCAATCGGGAAAAAGGCATGACCCTGCTCAATGGTTTTGTTGAAAAACTGGGGCCTGTTGATGATTTGGCCGTAATGTATACCACCACCAAAGATGAAGCTGATGCTTTTGCCGAACACCTAAAAAATACCACCGGAAACAAAGATTTAAAAGTAGCAAGATTGGGACCAGCCCTGGGTGTGCATGCTGGCCCGGGAACTATTGGCGTTGCGGCCAGAGTGCCCTTATAATTTTATTTTAAAATAATATTTCCCAAACCCCTTGCCACCCATATCCTGCCGGTTTTAAATTCGTTTTTATTATCAAAACAAAACTTACACGGGCAGGGGAGGATGGAATGAAAGGCAAAATGATTATCTTTGGGGCGCTGGTTTTGATTCCTCTTATTTTTGGGCATGCTGGATGCTCGCAAAACTCTGGAGATGATACTCCCTTCGAAATCACCGTATCACCAACCCAGCTAAACGGCCATTCTATTGCCGGTCAAAAAATAGTCTTCCTGGTTACGATAGCCGATGAGGGAGGTTCAAGCACCAGCACGGTGGAAATATCGGCAACTGCACCGGGGGCTGAAATCACCATATTAAACGGCTCGATTACTCAGGGAGAAGTGGCAGAAATAATGGTAACTCCATCTGCAGCGAGTACCGGCGGCTCCATCCAGTTAACCGTTAAGGGCACGCGTGGCACTATTACAGATGAGGAAAGCCTTAACTTCCCGGTGATCGAGGGAATGGATGACCGGCAGGAGTACGCGGGCGAGCTGATGGGGAAATTTGTTTCATGGTTGGAGGCAAATCACCCCGAACTGGGAATTAGTGAAAACACTGAATGGTCCGGTACCACAGTAAGCCCGGAGTGGCTGGTTGTATCCCACTACCTGTTCTTTTCCGATGAGTGGGAAGCACACATTTCCTGGCATGTTATGATAGCCCCATACGACTGGAGCAAGCTGGACCTGCGCCACCGCTTCGATGAGACGGCACCGTCATATGCTTTCGAAATATCTTCTGTATCCGGAGGTATCAACCCGGTGCCAGTTGAGGTGCCGGAAACCATCTGGCGCTAACAGGACAATACAGGCCAGATTGGTGAGTGTAAGAGCACTGTAGTAGAATTACCTCAAATATCTGAACCGAGGTAATTGTTACAATGCTTGCTATCCACACTGACCTGGTTGCCAAAGCAACCGGAGTTGACCCCCGACAGGTTGAATCGGTTGGTCACCTGCTGGACGAAGGGGCTACCATACCTTTTATAGCCCGGTACCGCAAAGAAAAAACCGGCTCCCTTGATGAAGTAAAAATCACGTCCATAAGGGATGAACTCGCCCGCGTGGCCGCCCTGGAAAAACGGCGTGAAGCGGTACTAAAATCTCTGGAAGAGCAGGGCGTACTTACCGATGAGTTAAGAGAAGCTGTCAATGCCGCCTCGTCACTGCCCGAGCTTGAGGATATTTATCTACCTTACCGCCCCAGACGCCGAACCAGGGCAACAATAGCCAGGGAAAAAGGCCTCGAACCGCTTGCCAAAAGAATATTCAGCTTTAAGTCTGATGACCCTTACCAGGAAGCGCTTGGCTATATCGACCCGGAAAAGGGTGTGGAAACCGCTGAAGAGGCCATCAGTGGCGCGCGTGATATTATCGCCGAATGGGTAAGTGAAGATGCCAGTGCCCGCAGCCTTATGCGGCGTTTGTTTCTCCAGGAAGGAATAATCGAATCCAGAGTGGCCAGAGGAAAAGAAGAAGAAGGCCTTAAATACGGCAATTATTTCGAGTGGCAGGAGCCGGTTAAAAAAGCACCTTCGCACCGGATACTTGCCATGCTGAGAGGCGAAAAAGAGGGGTTTTTAAAAATCAAGATCCAGCCCCCAGAATCCAAAGCGCTTTACCTGCTTCGAAGCTTGTTCATAAGGGGAGGTGGTTTGTCCTGCGAGCAGGTAGATATTGCCATAAAGGATTCCTACTCCCGGTTGCTGGCTCCATCGATTGAAACCGATGCACTTAGTCTTGCCAAAGAGCGGTCTGATGAAGAAGCGCTGAAGGTTTTTGCCCGCAACCTGCGAAACACCCTGATGGCGCCCCCTCTCGGCCAGCGTTCTGTGCTGGCTGTAGACCCCGGCTACCGCACCGGCTGCAAACTGGCAGCCCTCAACCGGCAGGGGGAGCTTCTCTCAGATGCGGTTATATATATCGGCAGGTCAGAGCGCACCTCCAAAGAATCCGGGCGGGTAATAACAGAGATGATTGAACGCTTTGATATTGAAGCTGTCGCTATCGGCAACGGCACCGCAGGCAGGGAAGCGGCGGATTTTGTCCGCTCCCTGGATATACCGGCGGGTATTCCGTTAGTAACGGTAAACGAGGGAGGAGCATCAGTCTATTCTGCTTCTGAGGTTGCCCGTGAAGAATTCCCCGATCACGATATAACTGTCCGCGGAGCAGTCTCCATCGGCAGGCGCCTTCAAGATCCGCTGGCAGAACTGGTCAAGATCGACCCGAAGGCTATAGGCGTAGGCCAGTACCAGCACGATGTTGACCAGGCCAAACTGAAGAGCAAACTGGATGAAACCGTAATGAGCTGCGTAAACGAAGTGGGCGTCAAGGTAAACAATGCCAGCCGGCAGCTGCTCACCTACGTTTCCGGCCTCGGCCCGGCGCTGGCGGCAAATATCATCAAATACCGCCAGGAAAATGGCCCTTTCAGCAACCGCGAAGAACTCAAAAAAGTCCCGCGGCTGGGCGCAAAAGCCTTTGAGCTTGCTGCCGGGTTTTTGCGGATAGACGAAAGCAAAAACCCGCTGGATGCCAGTGGAGTGCACCCGGAGAGTTACTCCATAGTAGAACGCATGGCCAGAGATACCGGCTCTACAATCGTCAGTCTGATGCGAAGCGAAGAAAAGCGCAGGCTGATCCAACCGGAGAAATACACAAGCGATAAATGCGGACTGCCGACCATAAATGACATTTTATCTGAACTCGCCCGGCCTGGACGGGACCCCCGGCAAAAATTCGAAAGCGTTTCTTTTAATAGCGCTGTACGTACAATTGCAGACCTTAAACCAGGTATGAAGCTTACCGGAATTGTGACCAATGTCACCAACTTTGGAGCATTCGTGGATATCGGAGTCCACCAGGATGGGCTGGTGCATATCTCCCAGATGGCTGATACTTTTGTCAGAAACCCTGCCGACATTGCACATATTAACCAGACGGTAACAGTAACAATAATTGATATAGATACAAAGTTGAAGAGGATTTCACTTTCGATGAAGGAAGAGGAAGATACGGCAGGGTAAACGTGACGGAACAGGAAAATAATCAACAGGCCAATACACGAGTGATTTTGAACCTGACCAGCATGCGCATGCCATACGGTAAATACAAGGGGCGCATTCTTTGCGATCTGCCGGAGCCATACCTGGCGTGGATGAGCCGCAAAGGCTTCCCTCAAGGGGAACTGGGTTTTCTGCTCTCAAGCCTGCATGAGATTAAAGTAAACGGGCTTGAGTACCTCCTAAAACCCCTTAAAAATAAAAAGCCGCCGGAATAAGCACCCGGCGGTCTTTGTGATTGATCAGAAAAGAAAAATGCCCCCAAGGGAATTCGAATCCCTGTTGACGGCTTGAAAGGCCGCTGTCCTAGGCCTCTAGACGATGGGGGCGCGACTTAAGAGTATAACAGAATTCCCGGCAAATACTCAATTGCGGTTCGTTAACGGCTGAGTACTGAAATCAACACACCAAAAAGCTGCCTCCTGATCAGGAGGCAGCTCTGTTTTTTCCTAAGCGGAATCCTTGCCCAGCTTTGTCAGGAACTCGGTATTGCTGTTGGTACGAGCCATGCGTTCCAGGATACGTTCGGTGGTTTCGGTCGAATTAACCGAATCAGATGCCATCATAGATATCATGCGTTTGAGCAACCATATCTGTTTCTGGGCAGATTCATTTATAAGCAGGTCATCACGCCTGGTACCACTCCTGAGAATATCAATTGCCGGGAAGGTATGGCGCTCGGCAAGTTTGCGGTCAAGATGCAGTTCCATATTGCCGGTGCCCTTGAACTCTTCATAAATAAGATCGTCCATACGGGAACCTGTATCCACAAGACAAGTGGCGATAATGGTCAGGCTGCCGCCTTCGTCAACATTTCGCGCAGCCCCGAAAAAGCGTTTGGCTGGATGCAAAGCCGCCGGATCAAGTCCGCCGGATAAAGTGCGGCCGCTGGAAGGCATGGCCAGGTTGTAAGCCCTGGTAAGGCGGGTAATACCGTCCAGCAGGATGAAAACGTCCTTACCGCCTTCGACCAGCCGTTTGGCTCTTTCAAGGGCCAGCTCACTTACCCGGGTCTGATTTTCAACTGCTTCATCAAAGGTTGCGCTGATCACCTCACCCCGAACTGAACGCTTCATATCAGTAACCTCTTCCGGCCTTTCACCGATCAGGCATACGATAAGATGAATATCGCTGTATTTGGTGGTAACTGCATTGGCTATGGCCTTTAACAGCATGGTTTTCCCAGCCTTGGGAGGAGACACGATGAGCCCTCGCTGGCCGCGGCCAATGGGAGCAATCAGGTTAATTAAACGAGTAGAAAGATTGGCCGGAGAGGTTTCAAGATCAATGAGTACATCCGGATAAGTCGGAGTAAGGGACCCAAAATGAGGTCTGCTTTTGGCATGCTCGGGATCGAGCCCGTTTATCGCTTCCACCCTGAGAAGGCTGTAGTATTTCTCTCCGGCTTTGGCCGGTCTTCCCTGGCCTATGACCATATCCCCGGTGCGCAGCCCAAAGCGACGTATCTGGGATTGTGAAACATATATATCAGAATTACCGGGAAGCAGGCTTTCCTGCCTTAAAAACCCGTAACCATCGGCCATGATATCCAGGATTCCATTGCAAAACAAATTGCCCTGCTGTTCGGCACTGGTCTTGAGCAGAAGAAGAATAATATCCTGCTTTTTTAAACCAGTATAATTCGCAAGGCCGCTTTCTTTGGCTATTTCCAGCAGTTCTTCCCGAGTTTTGTTTTCCAGTTGACTAATTTCCATATCTACCTCTCTAGCTGAAGACCGACCCTGATTGATGCCAATCCAACAGAAAGCGTTCAATTCCGATATCGGTCAGGGGGTGTTTGATCATTTGTGTTAGTACCTTGTACGGCATGGTTATTACATGAGCTCCAAATTTGGCAGCCTGCAGTACATGGGCCGGGTGACGAATACTTGCTGCAAGCACTTTGGTGTTATAGGAATGCCGGTCAAAAACATCCACAATATCTGCGATTAGCGCCATCCCGTCTTCTCCTATATCATCCAGCCGCCCAACAAAGGGGCTGACATAACTGGCACCGGCAAGCGCAGCCAGGATAGCCTGATTCAGGGAAAAGCAAAGGGTCATGTTAACTCTTATGCCTTCCCTGGTCAATACTGAGGTGGATTCCAACCCGGGTTCAGTCGCCGGGATTTTTACCACTACATTCGACGCCCACTTCGCGATCTGCCTCGCCTGGGCAATCATGCCGGATGCATCTTCTTCTATAACTTCAACCGAAACATCTCCGGATGTTATAGAACATATTTTTTGTACCAGCTCCTGATAACTCCGGCATCCAACTTTCGATACCAGAGAAGGATTGGTGGTAACTCCGCTGACAATGCCCATTTTTACCCCATGGGATATCTCATCAACATTAGCTGTATCCAGGAAAATACGCACGTAAATTAACCTCCGCAGTATACTACTGGTTTAGGGGCAGAGTCGGCTGAGCACCTTCTCTGAGAACCTGCTTGGCAGCCGCCACGAACCCGCAGAACAAAGGGTGAGGGCGCTGCGGACGCGAAAGGAATTCGGGATGAAATTGAGTTCCCAGCATCCAGGGATGATCCTTTATTTCACATATCTCAACCAGCGTTTCATCCGGTGAAAGCCCACTGTAAACCATTCCTTCTTTCTGAAATATTTTACGGTAATCGTTATTGAACTCATAACGGTGGCGGTGACGCTCAATCACTTCAGGTCTGCCGTATGCCCCGGCTGCCAGGCTGCCGGGAAGTATCGAACAGGGATAATTGCCCAACCGCATTGTTCCACCTTTGTCCGGAAGGTTCTTTTGCTCCGGCATCAAGTCTATTACCGGATTAGCCGTTTCCGGGTCGAACTCTGAGGAATTGGCTT
>JAQWDO010000036.1 GCA_028705415.1 Dehalococcoidales bacterium | reverse complement strand
CAATAGCAATCAATGGTTTATTACCGTTAACTTCAAGTTAAATTCCAGCCATCCCTGAGAACCGATAATATTCCAAAGCAGTGCGTTAAATTGTTGAGGTTTTTTAAGAGGTGCCCCGGTTTTTATACTTCCTTCTTATGTCCTTGCAGGAAGCGCAGCTCTCTGAGACGACCTCTGCTGCGAAATATTATATATACAACAATAAGCAGGGAAAACAGAACCAGAGAACCCGGCAAACCGCATATCCACATAAAAAGAGGCAGGAAGGGGGCAACAATAAATATCATGGTAAAAATATGCCGGGTTATGAGCAAAACAACCGCCATGACAACAAGCATTAAAAGCATTGCCTGTGGTGCAAGAATAAAAAACACTCCCATCACGGTAGAAACACCCTGCCCTCCTTTGAAACCTATCGCAAAGGGAAAGTTGTGCCCGAGGAGAGCTGCAAACCCGGCGGCAAGAACAAAAAGGTAATCTGCGCCCACAAATTGTGCCAGCAAAACTGCCGCAGCGCCTTTGCCGATATCCACTACGGCAACTATTGCACCCTCCCAGATTCCGCACTGGCGAAAAGTGCTTCCGGCACCCATATTGTGTACATCAACATTCCGGATGTCGATCCCCTTGCGGAGTTTACACATTATGTAAGCTGCGGGTATCGAACCCAGCAGGTATCCGGCTATAACTGCAAATATTCCTTCCAGCATGATTATTCCTTGGTTAGTGTTGAGGGATACTCTTCTTTCAGTTCAGATATGGTCATTGAAGTAAACACTCTTGCTTCTTTTACAATATCTATCCCTTTACCCTTGAAGTATAACCATCTTAGCAGGTAATAACAACACCCGACAGCGAACAAACAGGTAAATAGCGCGATCCCGAAAAAGTCCAGTGTGGACAGGCCAACCACCAGAAACAGAACCGAAAACAACAGCGTGCCGAAATAAACTATCTTTCTGGCAATCCGCCCGAGCTTCCAGGGGGCGGCATCTCCCAGTTGTGGCATTTGTTTTTCCATCCTTAACATACCCGTCACCACCAGAATATGAAAAATCATGAAACACATCACTGTGAAGAGGGCGTAATCTTCTATGCGCATACCGATGGAAACACCGGCAAGGCCGGCAATCAGGGTTAACATTATCGCTCCATGCGGCGTACCAAAGCGCTGGTTAATATGCCCGACAAAGCCAGGCAGCACTTTATCCCTGCCGTATACCAGCAAGTCCCTCGGGGTGGCTACAAATATTCCGTTAATGGTTGTGGCAGCAGCCAGCAAGCCACCGACAGCAATAAAAATGGTAGCTCCCGGCGGCAAAAATCCTTTTGATGCTTCAACCAGTGCCGCCTGAGAATTTCCAAGATCCTGCCAGGGCATTACTCCGGTAAGAACCCAGGTAACCGTTACATATAGTATCATGATTAACAAAAATGATATTGCAAGAACCTCCGGGATATTCCGCCTGGGATTTTTAATCTCTCCGGATATTTCTGTGATAACAGTAAAGCCGGTATAGGTCATATATGCAATTACTGCTGTGGTTAACAAAGCACCTATACCGTTCGGAAGCAATGGACGCTGTAAACCGGGATCAATGTTAGAAAACCCGCCAAATACAAAAATTACAAGAGCAAGTATAAATAATGCCACCATCGATGTTTGAATCCAGGCAGCAACACGAATTCCAAATATATTAACAATACCGAATAAAAGCACAACACCCAGGGCAACTGGCATGGTCGGAATACCCGGGATAAGATACTCCAGGAACAGGGCAAAGCCCCAGGCAATGGAAGCCAGCCCAAAGAATATGGCGATGAGTATCCCTCCACCCATCCAGCCAGCAAAAGGATGCACAAACCGACTGATGGCAATATAGTTAGCCCCGGTCACCGGCAGCAGGTTGGCAAGCTGGGCATTGTAAAGACAGGCAAATACAGCAGGTACCGCAGCGATAACAAAAGCAAGAAACAATCCAGGTCCAACCATTCCTGCCAGCGGCCCCACCAGGATAAAAATGGCTGAACCTACTATATAACCCACCAGTATCATTACCGCCTGGAAGGCTGAAATATCCCGCCTCAACTCTGGCTGGCTCATTATACTAACCTCCCTCACCCGTTTTCTCATATGTTTGATAATATGCCACGCAGGCTTAAATGCGAATTAATGCCCGGTATCGAGATTATTTTCGCCATTATATTATCTTAAACCCGGTATTATCAAACATTAAGTAGTTTTCCGGCCAGGGTTTTTTATAAATATTGATTACAGTCTGCTTGCATCTCCCGCGAAAGCCGCCAGCAAGACCGCTGGCAAGATTTCTTTACTGCCTTTTCCGGCAAAACTCTTGACTGGTGCGACGCCTGAAGATTATCCTGATAGCAGCTGTTTTTTCATGAATACCGTGCTACTCAGTTTATTAGCACTTCAAATAAATCAGGAACGAGGGAAAAATGAGCAGGTTTAAAAAGTTTACCATCCTCCATTCCAACGATATGCATGGAGATTTCCTGGCAGAACTTTGCAGTGGTCAAAAGAAAATGATCGGCGGATTGGCACTTCTGTCCGGCTATATCAACAAGGTGCGCGCCGAAGAAGAAAACGTTTTGTACGTCATAGCCGGGGATATGGTTCAGGGTTCTTTGATCGATGCCGAATATAAAGGCGTATCCACCATGGAAATAATGAATTACCTTGCCCCGGACGTAGTAGCTTTGGGCAATCACGAGTTTGATTACGGCCTGCCGCACCTGCTGTTTTTGGAAAAGGTGGCTACGTTTCCCATAGTAAATGCCAATTTATATATCCAGAAATATAACAAACGCCTTATGCACCCGTATGTGATTATCAAAAAAGCCGGTTTTGATATCCTGTTCACCGGAATTATTACCGAAAAAGTGATTGACGCCCTTAAAAAAGACCCCCTTGTGGGCAGTTTTATTACACTTGAAGAAGCCAGCCATGAAGTGGGAGTGATAACCAATGCCTACAAAAATGACGACATCGATCTTACCATTTTGCTGACACATATTGGTTACGAATCCGATCTGGAGCTTGCTGCCATGCTGGACCCCCAGTGGGGGGTTGATATGATCATAGGCGGGCATTCCCATACCATTCTGGACAGACCGACCAAAGTAAACAATATTCTGATCGCCCAGGCGGGGGTTGGAACTGACCAGATTGGCCGCTTCGATATAACCGTCGATGATGATACGAACAGTATCGTTGATTACACCTGGAAACTGGTACCCATAGTTGAGGGCATTGCTGAACCGGACCGGCATCTCGAAGAGTTTATCAATACTTTCAAGAGTGAGGTAGACAGCAAGTACAATGCTATCCTCTGCAAACTCAGCTGCACACTGACTCATCCCCAACGTGAAATCGAAACATCACTTGGGAACCTGTTTGCCGATGCCCTCGGTGAAATGGGCGAGTGTGACGTAATGCTGCTTGGTTCCGGCTCTATCCGTGGTGAGCAGCTGGGCCCGGTAGTCACCCTCAAGGATTATCGCTCAATATTCCCTTACGATGACCATATGACCCGCTACTTTATCAACGGCAGCCAGTTGAAACAGATATTTGCCCACATCATGCGGCCGGAAAACCGCAACGGTGAAGGGGAATGTTACCAGGTCAACTCAAACGTTCACGCAGTCTACAGCGACAGTTCCCGGACACTGATCTCTCTGGAAGTCAACTGTCGGCCGGTAGAAGATGATCAAACCTATTCACTGGGACTGGTTGGTTACCATATTGCAAATTGCGACAGGTACCTGAATATTACTCTTGATGAGCTTACTGCTTCCGGTAAATCCAGGGTTATCACCACTTCTGTTACCGAAGTGGTTGAAGAGTACCTGCGCAACCACCAGAATGCCAGGGGAAAGGTGGAGGGAAGACTGGCCTACATCTAGTTTCTTAAACTGTGTATCGGAGCAGGAATCCTGCCGCCTCGTTGAGCGAAAATGCTGCTCGAGTAATTGCTTACCGGCATAACCACTCCGCCTCCCAATAACCCGCCGAATTCAACCGGGTCTCCCGCTTTTTTGCCCTGAACAGGGATTATTCTTACAGCAGTTGTTTTGTTATTGGTTACCCCGATTGCTGCTTCATCGGCAATTATCGCCGAAATTGTATGTTCGGATGTATCTCCGGGTACAGGTATCATATCCAGGCCAACAGAACATACGCAGGTCATCGCTTCCAGTTTATCAAGGGACAGCGCACCACACCGGACTGCATCTATCATACCGGCATCCTCGCTCACCGGGATAAATGCACCGGACAGCCCTCCTACATGGGAGCTTGCCATAATTCCGCCTTTCTTGACTGCATCATTTAGCAGGGCCAGAGCGGCTGTAGTTCCATGGGTTCCGCATTTTTCCAGGCCCATTTGTTCTAAAATATGCGCCACACTATCGCCAATAACCGGAGTTGGAGCCAGGGAAAGATCCACGACTCCAAAGGGGATTCCCAGGCGTCGTGATGCTTCATTGGCAACCAATTGCCCCATACGGGTTATTTTAAATGCGGTTTTTTTGATGAGTTCCGCCACCTGGCTGAAATCAGCCTCAGGGCTCAATTTTTTAAGAGCACTGTGGACCACGCCGGGACCGCTTACTCCAACATTAATAACACACTCCGGTTCCCCAATACCATGAAAGGCACCTGCCATAAAAGGGTTATCTTCCGGCGCGTTGGCAAACACCACCAGTTTGGCACACCCTATACTGCTGCTTTCTGCAGTCAGTTCGGCTGTCTGCTTTATAATGAAGCCCATCTGCGCAACTGCATCCATATTGATTCCCGCTTTTGTGGTGGCTATATTTACCGATGCGCACACATGTTTGGTTCGTGCCAGCACCTCCGGAATGGACAAGATTAACCTCCGGTCTCCTTCGGTGTACCCCTTATGCACAAGCGCACCGTAGCCTCCGATAAAATTTACCCCCAATTCGGCTGCTGCCCTGTCCATAGCCAGAGCAATCTGTGCCATATCTCCCCGGCTGCTTTCA
The DNA here is from genome assembly GCA_028705415.1 of Dehalococcoidales bacterium. Classification (GTDB taxonomy): domain Bacteria; phylum Chloroflexota; class Dehalococcoidia; order Dehalococcoidales; family CSSed11-197; genus CSSed11-197. The sequence continues at coordinate 2,362 of JAQWDO010000036.1, read as the reverse complement.
CCGATGATTGATATCGGTGTTACTGCAATACGCTTATTAATTATCGGTATGCCGAAATCTCTTTCGATTTCTTCGCCGGTTTTGACAAGATCACAGGCAATCCGGGTAATTTTTTCATACACTTGCCGGCTGGCAATCTCTATATCCGGATGGACACAGTCCCTCAGGGAAATTCCAAGCGTTACGGTCCTGATATCCAGATTTTCATTGGAAATCATATTGATAGTTTCCAGTATTTCTCGCGGGCTAATCATTTGAATACTCCAGTTTTTATATCCTGTTTCCTAAATCTCGTGCATCGACTTGAAGATATCCTCATGCTGGATTTTAATCTTCAAACCCATTTCATCACCCTTTGCCGAAAGCCTTCCGGAAAGATGCTCAAAACTGACGACTGCCTTACTGATATCAACCAGCATGATCATGGTAAACAGTTCCTGCATTGTAGTCTGGGTAATATCCAGTATGTTTACGCCAGCTTCTGCCAGAATAGTGCTGACGCCGGCAATAATACCTATTTTATCGGTACCAATTACGGTGATAACGGCTCGCATTGCAGATTGCTCCTTTGAGTCCCGGCTGGCATTACCACCACACCGGTTATTTTTTCAATCAATAATGATAGCACTTAACGGTTGATACTCCCAATTAACGCGGGCTGTTGTGAGTTCCTGGGGGAAAGAATGGTATTTTTGTATTCCCTTTTTCATTTACTACTGCCCCCTTTTTACAGTTATTCAACAATTTTTGCTTGCGAAAATATTTTTCTTGGTATAAAATACCCAGGATTTTTACCGCGGCATCATGAACAGGCTGCCAGAGTGCCTTTATAACCCTGAAAACCCACCAATTAACTGGCTCCCCCTGACCACTCACACCCAAGGAGGTAGCATTATGCAGTACAAAGCTTATACGATCGCGAACTTTCGGAATCTGCCACAGGCTTCAAGCCTTTCCGAAGAGCAATTACGAGATATAGAAATCGTTGGTTCAGTTTTTCCGTTCCGGGTGAACAACTATGTTGCTGACCGCCTGATAGACTGGTCACGCGTTCCGGAAGATCCGATGTTCATAGCCACCTTTCCGCAGAAAGAAATGCTTGTTCCCAAAGATTACCGGGCAATGGCACAGCTATTTCAAACCGGGGCTGACAGAGATGCAATTCACAATGCCGCCAACCAGATCCGCCTCAGGTTGAATCCGCACCCGGCCGGACAGCAGGAATACAACACTCCGATCTTTGAAGGCAAACACCTGAATGGAGTACAGCACAAATACCGGCAAACTATTCTTTTGTTTCCCCAGCATGGCCAAAACTGCCATGCTTTCTGCACATTCTGTTTCCGCTGGCCGCAATTTACCGGTTTGGAAGAATTGAAAATAGCCTCTTCAGCAAACCATGATATTTCTGCTTATATCGCCAAGCATCCCGAAATTACCGATGTGCTTATCACCGGCGGAGATCCTCTGATTATGAAAACCAGAATGCTGGAAAAGTATATCGAACCACTTCTGTCACCGGAGCTTTCCAATATAAGAGCGATACGCATTGGGACCAGAACCCTCACCTACTGGCCTTACCGGTTCCTGACTGATGATGATTCCGGGGAACTGCTAAAGCTGTTTCAGCGAATAAGAAAATCCGGCAAACATCTGGCATTTATGGCACAGTTCAACCATCCGGTAGAACTTGAAACAGATGAGGTTCGGGAAGCAATTGCCAAAATTCAGGATGCCGGAGCGATAATCCGGACCCAATCACCCTTGCTTCGCCATATTAATGCCGATCCTCATATCTGGGCAGAAATGTGGCAAAAACAGGTTTCTTTAAACTGTATTCCCTATTACATGTTCATTGCCAGAAACACCGGAGCCCAGCATTATTTTTCCGTTCCCCTGGTAGAAGCCTGGCAGATATACAAACAGGCATACCAGTCCGTTAGTGGCCTTTGCCGTACAGTAAGAGGGCCCAGCATGTCCTGTCTGCCCGGCAAGATCCAGGTAACCGGAGTGCATGATGTGTGCGGAGAAAAAGTAATCGGCTTGCAGATGCTTCAGGGGAGAAACCCGGATTGGGTGCGGCGTCCATTTTTTGCCGAATACGACGGAAATGCAACCTGGTACACAGACTTAAAACCTGCTTTTGGAGAAAAGGGCTTTTTCTTTACCGAAGAACTCGAGCAAATCCTTGATCCGGGTGAATTCGAAACCGGATTTGAATAACCGGTTTTTCATACAGCCTTGACAGAACATGTTATATTTGGTAAATATAGATTGAACCAGCTGTAATACACACTATGAGTTCTCAGTAACAAATGACAGTCTTAAAGTTAGCTAAAATATTTCTTTCTTTTGCAGATGT
>JAQWDO010000035.1 GCA_028705415.1 Dehalococcoidales bacterium | reverse complement strand
AATTTGGCTCGGGCGTTGGTCGTCAGTAGAGGTTTCTTAGGCGAGGCGGATACCAGCACACGACCGATGTCGGATGCATTGAAGAACATACCAACCCCGGGAGAGTTGTGATGGCGAAACTCGATAAAGGAACGCTTGCCCTAACATTCAAATTCGATTGTGACCGGTTTCTCCGGTTTCGTCTGGCCAGTGATGCTGAAAGGGACTCACTTGGAGTCTCGGCCGAAACCTACAAACGCCCTGGTATTGAACTTATCAAAGCGGCCGGGCGGCGTTGGGAAGCCGACAAATACCAGGATCTGATCGACACCTCAGATGATGGGAAAGTTGTGTTCCTTCTCGAGGACAAGGTCGATGATCTTCTGGGACGGAAGCCCTTCAAGAAGATCCAGAACCTTTTTGACATCCTCCGGCAACAGGAACCACCGCAGGCAATTATCGAGGCGGAGTTCACGGTTCCCACAAACATTACTCCCGGCCTTCAAAAGGCATACGACGACTTCGGTCTCGACCAGGTAAGAGTACGCCCGGACATCCTTTGGATACGTCCAGGTGGTACTGGTGCGCCGCTGATCGGCAATGGGACTGTGCCTGAATACGAAATCCATATCATTGATGTGAAAATGGCTGCGGAGCCATCCCTCCGGCACTTCACAGAGGTGACCTACTACGCTTTGGCGTTGGCCACAGCCATCCAGCAAGAGGGACTTGGCGGTAGATATGCCGTTTCGGCGGAAGGCACCATCTGGCCAGGAAGCCACGACATCAATGCGTTCAGGAACCTGGTCCAGCTTAATCAGGCCAAGGGAGCCGCAGATCCCGTTTCCGAGGCCCTCAGCGAAACGCTGATTCGGGTTCCGTATGAAGTCTATGAAGTCCACGTAAAGCAGTTTTTCGAGGATCGCCTTCTCCGGGTTCTACAGACCGATATGGAGGATGCCAGTTGGCACGTCGGTCCCAAGTGCCAGCTTTGCGACTACGTTCGCTACTGCCGAGACAAGGCATCCGAATGCGATCATCTTTCCCGGCTGGCCTGGCTCAATCAGGGGCAGGCGGAATTGCTCCGTTCAAATGGCATTACCTCTACAGCGGAGCTGACCGAAGCCGTGACTACCGCAGATGATCGCTGGCAATCCGTTATCGACTCCAGCCACCAGTTGCGGGCGGATGGGCCAGCGTTGGCCACTCGTGCCCGTTCCCTGACCGAGGGGGCACCCTTACCGGTCGATGGGCGGCGCAGCGCGATGATCCCTGCCTGGACTGACCAAAGCATCTTTATCACGATTCATTTCGACCCGGGCTCTGGTATCTCGTTTGCCTTGGGCGCGGCGCGGCTCTATTTCCCGCACGGCCGCAAACCCGGCGATCCTCCGGTGACGGACGAAAAGATTTTCATCGTCGACCGTGTCGATGCGATGAACCCGGAAACGGAACGCGAGAGGCTAAAGGAATTTGCGACCGTGGTCTCTGAGTGGTTAGAGGAGGTGTCGACTGTCAACACCGGTCTACCCGCTCGTGACCGTCTTTCTTCCCACATCTTCTTCTGGGACATGCTGGAGGTGCGTCAGCTCAAGCGCATGTTCGAGCGTCATATGCAGAACCCTGACGTGATCGAACTGATCGAGGTACTTACCCGATTCTTCCCACCGGACAGCCTGTTGCCCGATCCGGATGCTTTCAAGTCCCAGCCTGGGACCATCGTCAAGGAAGTTCTTCGAATGCTGGTTGGGCTGCCGGTTGCCCACGATTACTCCCTGTTTGATGCAGCGAACAGTTTCTTCCCAAATGTTCGGGAGGATGGCACCCCGTATAAATTCGATCTGCCTTTTGGGTTCGCTACCCCAATGAGCGATCAGATCCCCTTCGAACGTGCCTATGAGCTGTGGCAGGACAAAATTTTCGTTCGCCATTTCAATAAACTTCATCCTACTGACCCATCCAAGTGGAGGCGCTACACCCGGGACGAACTCTACGATGGCATTAAGCGGGCCACGAAGGTTCACCTGCAAGCTTTGCAGCACATCGTCCGGCGACTGCGTGAAAACTACAAAGACCGGTTGGTGCTGAAAAAGAGCGGCTTCTCTGCCGCACGATCCTCCCAGGCAAGTGTTCCGGAGGCAGCAAGAAGCCTGATCGCTTTTGAGAAGCTCAATGTCGCGTGCCAGGAAATGGAGAACCGGAACACTCGCTCACTGCCCGTCGATGAACGGGAGGCGAGGTTTTTCTCGATACGCGGGTTGACCTTGAAGCCTCAAGCAGAGGCTGATCCGATCATCGATGAGATCAAGTTCGCGAATCCACAGTACCAACACGAAACGCTCTATGTTTTCGATTTTTCTCCGACCAGCAGGGATTCCCGAATCAAGGAAGGCGAATTTACCGTCGCCCTATCCAACGAGAATGAATACGTGGATCTCGACGAGCCGTGGCGTCGGCGACTTGGATTGGGCTTCCAGGATGCAGAAGAACTGCTGGGCGAACACGGCCTGACCGAGCGGTGGATGACGAACAAGTCGATAGGGGCATTGCTTCAGGTAGAGGTCATTCGGTTGGAGGCCATGCAGGACAATCCCTATGTGGTTCTTAAGCCGGGTCACCAGGGGCTCTTTCAGTTTGCCGTCGCCCAAGGACTCGTGGCGCTCGACTCACCGCTTGTCCTTGATCCGATGTACCGGGATTTTTCGAGCGACAGGATAGAAAAAGCACTGAGGTCTGTTGGCGGCAAGGCAGCACCGATCAAACGTGCCAGGAAGCGGAGGTAAGGCAACGGCTAAGAGACCGACAAAAATGACCGAACCAGCCCATAGCCTGATGTATACCCCCGGCTCGCTGGCTGCAGGAAAAACATTCACTGATACCAACCAGTTGTATGCGAAGGTAACACCATACCTGAAGGATGCCTTTAACGAAAAGCAGGAATCCCTTTTTCACGATGCATTCGGAAACAGGATTTCTTTGCTTTGGGGGCCGCCGGGAACAGGAAAGACCACGGTCCTGGCCGGGACTATTCTCGGGTGGATTGAGCATTACGCCGAAGCGGGAATTCCGCTGCGTGTCGGTATCGGGTCCAGCAACTACAACGCTATCGATAACGTCCTCAACGAAGTCCTGGAACTGATCAACAGACGGACGGCCACTGTCGGAGCGTTAGCTTGCCCGGTTCGTGTCACAAGGGTGAGAAGCGACTCCTCCGCACCTCCCTTGAGTGATCAGATCGAAGATATGCCGAGGACCTCTGCAAGGGCTCAGGGTTTTGTGAATGCCCTGAAAGGCGACGATACCGGGATCATCATCGTGGGTGGAACCTGGCAACAACTTGGACGACTTGCTGAGAAAGACCACCAGGATAGTGAGCCGACCGCCGAATGGTTTGATCTTCTGGTGATCGACGAGGCATCACAGGTTCAGGTTGCTGCGGCTGCGGCCTACTTTCTGCTTTTGAAATCTGATGGGCATGTTGTCCTTGCAGGTGACGACCGGCAGCTTGGGCCGATCTACGGCTTCCAGATGAAGGATAGCGTTCAAGGGCTGTTTGACTGCATTTTCTCTTACATGAAGGAGACCCACGGCATCACCCCGGTGCAGCTTAAACACAACTACCGGACCAACGTGGAAATTTCCGCATGGCCCTGTAAGCGTTTTTATAAGAACGAATACGAGGCGTTCTTCCCCGAGAGAAAGCTGGATCTCGCCATCAATATTGATGGAAGACCCGCCGACTGGCCTGAGCAGTTGCCATGGTCCGACGAGTTTCTCCGCATTCTTGACCCAGCCTGCCCTGTGGTGGTGATCAGCTACTCCGCCAACACCTATACGTTATCAAACCCTTTTGAGGCGCAGATCGTTTCCGCTTTGACCCTTTTGTACAAGAAGCTGGTCGACGCCCAACAGGCCGGAGTAAGCGCCCAGGAATTTTGGACGCAGAAAATCGGCATCGTGACTCCCCACCGAGCCCAGATGGCATCCATCAGAAATCTGCTCGTGGATGCGGCCGGCATGACGATGGACCCGCCTCCATTTGTGGACACCGTAGACCGCTTCCAGGGTCAGGAGCGCGACCTGATCCTTTCCAGTTATGTGGTGGCCGACCGGGATTTTGTTGCGTCTGAAGATGCATTCATCCTAAGCCCGAGACGATTCAATGTGACGCTGACCCGGGCGAGAAGCAAGTTTGTGATGCTTATCAGCGACGCGCTTCTCCAGTATCTGCCATCCGATCCGGACGTGGCTCGTGACGCCGCTCACCTGCAGCTCTTTGCCGAGCAGTATTGCAGTTCGGTATGCGACACCATCGACTTGCCGTTCTTTGAACGCGGTGCTCTGTTGACCATGAGATGCAAATTGAGGGGGCGATATGAGAATGGAGGAGAATAGATGTTATGAATTCTAAACCTGAAGGAGCCGGAGCCCGAGCCTGTTGGTTTGTCGGAGCCACATACGGCGGAACCGATGATCAGACACCCCGCTTTCTACAGGAAGGCATATGGGAAAATGGGTATCAGGACAAATATCTCGACGCTGTGAAGTCCATCCAGGTTGGGGATCGCATTGCGATCAAGTCGTCCTATACGCGGAAGCACGATCTCCCCTTTGATAGCCGGGGCCAAACCGTTTCCGTCATGGCGATCAAAGCCATTGGCACGGTAAAAGAGAACCTCGGCGACGGCCGCACCTTGAAGGTTGACTGGAAACCTTTCGATCCTCCGTGTGAGTGGTACTTCTATACCAATCGAAGCACGGTCTGGCGGGTCTTGCCTGGCGACTGGACCACAGATGCGCTGATCGGATTCACCTTCGAGGAAAAGGCACAAGACATCAACCGGTTCCGCAATGCCCCTTACTGGCGTGAACGCTTCGGTGATAGTGCTGTCGACAAGCGCCGTTTCAACTGGACCCGCTTTTACGAAGCGGTAGCAGACAAGCTCCTTACCTTTCAGAATAGGCGGGATGAGCTAATTGCGGGAATTCACGTTATTGCCTCGAAGGTGGATGGCCTCTCCAACCTGCAGGATCAATTCGCGGATGGTTCCTCTGGCCCCCTGAAGGACATCTGCCCCTTTACGGCTATGGGCATATTCAACCGGGGGATCACCGATGCAAATCGCAAAGCTATTGCGAGCGAGCTTGCCAGTCTGCTTGGAGTGTCTGAGCCTGTTCCGGACTCCTTTGAAGGGATTCCGATTCTCAATAATCAGAAGTCATGGTTTTTCGGGTTCGATAACAAACGCCAACCAGATGACATCGACACCCTCTGGGAAGCCTTTGCTCAGGCAATTGCCTTCGCGGAATCGGATGATGCGGAGGCGCGGTCGGCATTTGTCTCAGCCTATGACAACGCGACGCAGCGCTATGGTGTGGGGTGGAACCTTACCATGGGGTTGTACTGGATTCGTCCCTGGAATTTTCCGACCCTTGATGGTCAGTCCCAGCGTTACATCAGCAAGAAGCTCAACATTCAGATTGGCATGAACGGCCCCAAGGGCCGCTGCAACGCCACGGATTATCTGGCGGTGCTGGACACCCTTGAGGCTCGTTTCCAGGAGGATGCTTATCCCGTCCACTCATTTCCGGAGTTGTCACTTGCCGCCTGGCTTTTCAAAGATAGTGGGACATCTGCCCACCCAAATGCCACAGACCCTGATGCGCAGGATGACGAAGCGGATGCCACACCCGAGGCAGAGATCACGGCTGCACCCATCGAACCGTACTCCGTCGATGACATTCTGACGGATGGATGTTTTATCGCCCGGGAAAAACTCGAAAAGATTCTCGAGCGCCTTCGGACCAAGAAAAACCTGATCCTCCAGGGGCCGCCGGGCACGGGAAAGACCTGGCTGGCCAAGCGATTGGCTTTCGCTTTGATGGGGCAACGCGACGACAGCAAAGTCCGAGCGGTGCAGTTTCATCCGAACCTTTCCTACGAGGATTTCATTCGTGGATGGCGGCCAGTGGGAGACGGAAAGCTCACGCTGGTGGATGGGCCTTTTGTGGAGATGATGAAGGCCGCCGCGAAAGATCCAACGTCAAGACATGTCGTAGTCATTGAAGAGATCAATCGCGGGAATCCCGCACAGATTTTCGGCGAGATGCTGACGCTCCTCGAGGTCGACAAGAGAACGCCGAATGAGGCCCTGGAGCTTTCCTATAAACGGTCAGATGGCGAGCGTGTATTCATCCCGGACAATCTCTATGTCATCGGTACGATGAATATTGCCGACCGCTCCCTCGCTCTGGTCGATCTGGCGTTGCGTCGCCGTTTTGCCTTCATCGATTTGGAGCCCACGCTCGGCAAGCCCTGGCACGATTGGGTTCAATCCCAGTGCGGTATTGATTCAGAAATCCTTGTCGAAATCGAGAAGCGTCTCATTGCCCTGAACAGCGAGATTTCAGCCGACACCGGTCTCGGGCCTCAGTTTCGAGTGGGGCACAGCTATGTCACACCGCCGTTTGGTATTCCCATCAGTGATGCCCGGGAATGGTTCCGTCAGGTGGTTGATACCGAGATCGGTCCGTTGCTCGATGAATATTGGTTCGATGCGCTCGAGAAATCCCAGAAGGCGAGAGAACGCTTGCTGGAAGGATACTGATCGTGACACCTGCTGCGGCCAACTTGATATCAGACGCCCATGAAGGGATTGGCCGAATAGGCCGCATCCCGGTGCGCAACCTTTGGCTGCTCATGCTGTACGCATCGGATTTGTTCAGGGATCTCGAAAAGGCGAAGGTCGCCGTGGAGGATAACCCTGATGACATACCAGACCTAGTCGCAGAGATGCTTTGCCGTCGCGTCGAGCGTCGTATTCAGCGCAACTTGAGTTATGGCTACCAATCGCGTGAGGCTGTTCTTGGCCGCGTGCGCGGGCGCATCGACCTACTGAAAACAGAGAGGCATCGATTACTGGATCGTGGAAAGGTTGCCTGTCGATTCCATGAATTGACCATCGATACAGCCCGAAACCGCTATGTACGGACGGCCCTGGAGGAAATATCCAAAATCGTTCTCCGTGGGGGGCTGGCACACCGATGTCGGTCTTTGGCGGCAAGCTTGAGGCGCATGGGCGTAACCGGGGAACGTCCGAATCGTGGCGAGGTCTCCATCGACCGCTTCGGGAGGCACGATGCAGATGATCAGCCGATGGTTGCTGCGGCCCATCTGGCCTTCAATCTTGCCCTGCCTACAGAGGCCGCAGGCGCAAAGCAATTGTCGTTGCCGGATAGAGAAACTACCTGGATTCGTAAGCTCTACGAGAAAGGGATCGCCGGTTTCTATGATGTCGTGCTTTCCAAAAAAGGATGGCGCGTCGATGCGGGCAAAACCATTGGCTGGCAGATTGAAAGCAAGAGTCTGGGCATAGACAAAATACTACCCTCGATGCGAACCGACATCATCCTCGACCACTCCGGCGCGGGACGCCGTATCGTCATTGACACGAAGTTCAACTCCGTTGTGACACGCGGCTGGTATCGGGAAGAAACACTGCGGAGTGGATATATCTATCAGATTTACGCCTATTTGAGATCTCAGGAAGGTAATGGTGATCTTCTCGCTGAAAATGCCTCGGGTCTGCTCCTTCACCCATCGGTGGGCGATATGGCTAA
>JAQWDO010000034.1 GCA_028705415.1 Dehalococcoidales bacterium | reverse complement strand
CGCCTGGCTGGCGGTGTAGCCGTCATTAAAGTCGGCGCTGCTACCGAAACTGAAATGAAAGAGAAAAAGCACAGGGTAGAAGATGCTCTTGCCGCAACCCGTGCCGCTATTGAGGAAGGCATTCTGCCTGGCGGAGGCATTAGCTTGCTTAATTCACTGAAGGTAATCGACAAACTTTCTCTTACCGGCGATGAGGCCACCGGATCTAACATCGTCAAGAAAGCTGTTGAAGAACCGATCCGTGCTATTGCCAACAACGCAGGTTTTGACGGCGCAGTTATTGCCGATGCAGTCAAGAAGAGTGAGCCCGGGATAGGTTTCAATGCCTCTACCGGTGAATTCGGCGAAATGGTAAAAATGGGCATCATTGACCCCACAAAAGTTACCCGTGCCGCTCTGCAGAACGCAGCCAGTATTGCCAGCATGGTTCTGGTAACTGAATCCCTCATTGCTGATATCCCTGAAAAGGAAAAGAATCAGCCTCCTATGCCCGGCGGAATGGGAGACATGTACTAGACTCCGAAATTTTTCGGGTTTAAACAACCAACCGCGGTTGGAGTAAATCCAACCGCGGTTTTATTTTCCGGTCGATGTTAATCAAGCCTTATCAGAGAGGCTGAGGAAGGCTGAAAATCATGACACAGCTTTCCGCGCCTTTACAGATCTGGCATGAAGTATAAAAATCAATTTCATTGCCAAATTCCTTCGACCAGGCAGTGTAATCTGCAACACATACCACATCCCCGACTTTCCCGGAAAGCTTTGCCCGGCCAGATTTTTCCATTAGCTGGTGCCACGGACAATGACTTATGGTTATTTTCAAAACATTATTTGGTAATTTTTCCAACTCATAAACAAAACCATCCATACCAAACCTGGCTTCAAGGCTTTTTGCAAGGCCATCCATACCATTTTCCAGTTTAAGCATGCTTTTCAGCATTCTCGCCTGTATCTTTGGGAGCACTTTCCAGACTTCCCTGTCAATTTCCAGTGCAGCATCGAAGCCATATTTTTCTTCCACTTTCATAAACCACAGGCCGTCTACAGAACCATAACTGCGATGCAGAAATTGGGATATTTGATGTTCGGATAATCCTTCCATAATTCTATCCTCCACCCGGGTAAAATATAAAAACCGGTATGCGCCGGTCTTCTATTATATCGCTATTCAAGCTGGTACAGGCAAGCATCCCAAATTGAAGGTTATTCCTGAACAATTCCCGGGTATTCCAGTAAATGCGAAGAGGGAACCTGTTTGCAGGTTCCCTCTTGACTATTTCTTGTTTCCGGACAAAATGCCCGGTATTAACTACCCTCAACCAAAGCTGCTGGACCCACAGGAATGGTCACATGTGTAATTGAAGCTGGAGTATACCCGCTCGATTTCTTTGGAACCGCAAATAGGGCATTCTTCATCTTCGGCATTATCCATCGGTTTAAAGATTTCAAACTCTATACCACATTTCTTGCAACCATAAGTATATGTCGGCATTGCTTTATTCTCCCCTTTTCAGTATATAAGTATTATATATCGTATACGACTATTAATCAAACCTGCCAGGGTTTGGCTTGATCCCGCAGCTGCCTCCGGCAGCTAGCTCGTGCATCAGCCACCGGAACCAGGTATAACACTGAATTCTCTTGTAAATTCACCAGCCTGAATAGTATAGGTCCCTACCGCCAGGCTGATACTTTCAGTGCACACCGTCTTTGTTTCACCACTTTGTATGAAAAACTCTGTATAAAAAGTCAGTTCGTAATCTTCGTCTTCATTCTGGGATGCAATTACCGGAATTTTGCATTCCATATCCTGGGACGAGACATTCTGAACAACAATACAAAAATTAAATGCCGTGTTAGATGATATTTCTGCAGCCGGCAGGATCAATTCTATAACTGATACACCCTGCTGTATAACTGTTGTAGTCAGATAAACAGTGGACGCAGGGGGCGGCGGCGAGGTTGTTGTATTGGTTTTCGTTGTTGTGGTGGTAATAAAATGCGTCACTGTAACCGGAGGGTTTGACGGCTGGCCGGGCACCGTTGAAATAACAGTATGAGTCACAGTTGCTATCAGGGGCTCTGTTTTAACCTGGGTCGTCGTTTTGTATACTGTTGTTCCCTGCCCAAGAACACAGCCTGATACCAAGAGCGGCAACAGCAATATGACTGCCAGAATGAATAACCGGTGATTTTTTGTCTTCACGTGCCGTTTCTCCCTGTGGAGTACTATTTCAGCCTGTTATTTTAGCACATGCTGCTATATTATTGTTATCCGGCAATTATCAGCTGGATTAAATAATAATGGCAGTTTATCATCCGCATATGACCAGGGGGAGATAATTGGTAAAAAGCGGGAGGCGCCTTAAAAAGGCGCCTCCCTTTATAACCATTACCTCTCTACCCGGATTCTACCGTAATGAATCACTACATGGAGTTTTTGTATCTATAATTACTCCAACCACCACTTGAATCCGGGAGAGTTCCGGGGTGCCCCACCTTTAACAGCGGGGCATTACCTGTCTACCTGACATACTCCGAAGATTAAATGAAGCCTCATCATTCACCTCCCTGTTTTGTATTAGAGGTATCGGTTCAGCCTCTACTACCACATTACTGTTTTATTGGTTTTTTGTCAAGATAGCAATATTGTCATAATAGCGTAATATACAATGTTATTTGAATAAAATATGAAGATATCTGCTGCTCTTTACCCCTTGCTTATTGCCAGCTGTTGCATTTTCTGTTTATTTACCCTGCTGGTTCAGCTAAAGATTAATGCGCTTTACTTTTAAATATCGAAAAACAATACCTGAACAGACAAACTGAAATCCTCCGGTTATTTTACCAGGCGGCTTATAGCACGGAATTTATCTCCACCGGCTTGTTTGAGAAGCTCAAATAGAACTGACTCTACGCTGGATATTACTGCCCCTGCTTTTTCCATCAAGGCCAGCCCTACATTCTTGTTTTCGAGAGTTCGTGACGAAACTGCATCGCTCGCGACATAGACTTCATATCCCAACGTAACAAGGTCAACAGCCGTCTGGTATACGCAGATATGGGCTTCTATCCCGGCAATTATCAACTGCCTGCGCTCCATCGAATTTAGTGCTGAAGTAAACCTTTCGTTGCCACAGCAGGAAAAACTTGTTTTGCTGATGGCAGTATTTCCTTCAAGCGCTTGAGAAATTTCCGGAATTGTTTTCCCCAGTCCTTGCGGGTATTGCTCGCTGAGTAGCACCGGAACCTCCAGTATGCGCATACCATTAACCAGCATTTCCAGATTGGCAACAAACCTGTCTTTCCCGTGCATTACACGTGCCAGTTTTTCCTGAACATCTATAACTATCAGCGCACTGTTTTTCACCTCAAGCATAGTTGCCTCCCTTTATATTTTATAAAGCCGCAAAACATATCAGCATTAATGCGTTTTCACTTTTCCTTCGATGCCTTGATAATACTTCTGCATACCGGACATCTGGAGCTTAATTCATTCAGATTTGCCTGCGGATCCAGACACGCCCCGCTGGCAGGGAAACCAGTTTCTGCAATCGGAGACTGGTGACGGTATCCCCGGCGCTCCATTTCCCGGACAAGTTCTTCGTGGCGGCTGTGTATTAAAGAAGGGTCAACCAGACCCTTCTCCAGAAATCCGTTAATATTTTTCCCGCGCTGAATACAACCGGCAAGCATGTGCAACTCCACATGCTCCCCCAGCAAGTGATTGCGGCACATGAGCTCAGGGCTTACCATCCACATTCTCATAATAAATCCGCCTGCCGTTTTACAGATTCATCATTATTACAGGACCGGCTAGATAATCTTGATGAGGGTTATCTCGAATGTCAGGTCTTCCCCGGCAAGCGGAGAATTGGCATCTACGGTGATATCTGTCTCAGAAACTGCCACGACAACCATTGTCCAGGTATATCCGCTCTCATCCTGGCTATAAACAGTATCTCCTACCTTCGGATCAAAGCCTTCTTCAAGCTGTTCTCTACTGAGGGTGAAAATCAAATCTTCCCTGTGCTCTCCATAAGCATCTTCTGCTGCGATATCCACCGTCCTGGTCTGGCCTGGTTCTAACCCAATTACCGCTCCCTCGAAAAGCTCCAGCAAGCGCCCTTCTCCAATTACAAACTCAAGAGGCTGGCCACCCACCGATGTTTCATATTCCGTACCGTCTGAGAGGAAAAGGGTGTAATCTACCTGTACAGTATCCCCTGTTTTGGCAGCCTGGCCGGAATTACAGCCGGAAAACAGCACCGGCAGCAGAAGGCAAAGCAAAAGAGCTGGAATTAACAAATTAAATATTCGGTTTTTTAACATGAGCTACTCCAAAAAATAATAACGAGGCATAAGCCCCAAATTAATTATACATGAACGCTTAACCAGCGCGCCTCGAACATCTGAACAAAAACACCCGGCTGTTCGTCACAGGCAAAGACTACACAGCTTACCCATATCCATGAGCCTAAGCCTGTGACGATCAGTACGCCGGGTACTTATTATGAGAGGCTAATAAAAGGTGGGTTTACCGGCTTTTTATCCAGTCATAAAGAGCGATAAGAATTATTGCAACTACCAAAGCGGCAACAAAGCCTATCCAGGACGGGAAATCATACCAGCCAACCCATTGCCCAAGACTGCCGGCCAGAAAAGCCCCCAGGGCGCCGAGAAGTATGGTCATAATCCAGCCCATATTCTCCTTACCGGGAAGAATCAGCCTTGCCAGGACACCAATAACCAGGCCAACCAGCAGGTACCACAGTATTTCCATATTACCCTCCTTTAATACCAATGATTATATCGGCTGAAATCAGCAAATATCAAGAATATTTCTTAAAATAGCCGGTAATTATACCCGGGCAGTAATGCCTGATATAATTTATAACCCGTGGAAATAAACAGAGTAGTACAAATTGATGGTGTTGGGCCTGTCTGCCTTGAGCGAAGCAGGAGAGCTAAGCGTTTAAGCATTTCCATCCGGCCTTTTAGAGGTATAAGGGTTGCCGTACCCCTGCTTTCTTCTTTTCCCAAAGCAGAAGCATTCACGCTCAGCAAAAAGAAATGGATAATTAAAAATATAGACAAGATAAGGCTTTACGAAAACACCCTGCGCGAGCAAGCAGCCGCCTCCAGGGATGTTGATAAAAAGCAAGCCACAATTTTTCTAAACCGAAAGCTCCGCGAACTGGCTGTAAAACACGGCTTTACTTACAACAAAGTTACCATACGAAACCAGAAAACCCGCTGGGGGAGCTGTTCACCAGACAACAACATCAGCCTCAATATGCAACTTGCAAGGCTCCCGCAGGAACTGGTTGATTACGTAATCTTGCACGAGCTGGTCCATACCAAAATTAAAAACCACGGCCAGGATTTCTGGAAGGAGATGGACAGGCTTACAGGCAACAGCAGACAGCTGCGTGCAAAGATGAGAAGTTACCGGCCAATCAGTTCTGCGAGCCTCAAGGAATTTTAGTGAGCAGGTAATTACCAATTGTCATTTTGTTTTGGTCCAGGCCGGGTATAATCAACAAGGGCAAAAGGCAATTCCATAAGATCAGCTTGTCGGTTAAAGCCAGAATAGCTGCAGCAAGATGTGCGAAACAGCCACTGCCGCAATGGTAAAAGGCCAGGCAATTTTAATAAAACTACCAATTCTGATGCGGTAGCCGCGTTTTTCCAGCATTCCACATGCCAGCACATTAGCGGTTGCGCCGACCGGAGTCAGGTTGCCACCCATACCGGTACCGATCAGCATGCCGAAATAGAACGGAAATGGGCTTACCCCCAGTGACAAAGCCAGCATGGAGCATACCGGCAGCATTATAACAGTATAGGGAACGTTATCTATAAACGATGAAAGCAGCACCGAAACCCAGATAATAATTGCCAGATAAAGTGCCGGGCTGGAAATACCGGTGTTAATAAGCAAATTGGCAAAATCTTCCAGCAGCCCGACTTGATTTACGCTGAATATCAGGATAAAAATCCCTATCAAGAAGAAAATAGAATTCCAGTCATATTCCTTCAACCAGTTTTCAGCACTACGCCCGGCAAAAGCGAGGCAAACGAGACCCAGGATTAACCCAACCAGCCCACGGTGGTTCCACGCCCCCAGGCTTTCCCAGGGAATAAAGGCCAAGGCCGCAACGCTTGCCACCAGCAGTATTACCGGTTTCCAGGTTATCTCCACTTCTTCCGGCTGCAGCGATACCTCCTGATTCATTTTCCTGAAAGTCAGGAGCAGCACAAGGATAGCCGCCAGGATTCCCATAACAGATATGGTCCCAAGTCCAACCTTGCCTTGAAACCAGTAGAATTCAAAAAAGCTCATGCCGGTCTGGCTTGCCATGATAAGTGCCGGGGGGTCCGCAACCATGGTAACAGTAGTGACAATATTGGAAGCGGCTGCCAGTGCAATCAGATACACAAACAAATTGCCGTTCATGCGAGTAGCCAGCTCTATTGCCAGAGGCGCAAGTATTATTACCACGCTTGGGTTGGCCATAAACGAGGAAAGAATCATGGCGATAACGCATAATACCAGCAGGGCGTATTTTTCCTGGCTAACACGGCTGACCACCCGGTTGGCAAGCCACTTGGGGATATTGCTCGCAGTCAGAAAGCTGGCAAGCATGCCGTATCCCCAGTATATTGCCAGCACGTCCCAATCTACCCCGGTAAACAATGCCTCTCCCAACCCCACCACACCAAGCAAAACCACGAGTATGGCAGCTGCCAGTGAAACATAGGCGATATTAAAGCGCCGGTATAATATGAATACAAAGGTAATGATAAAAAATGCCAGCGTAACCCACTTGGCAGTATCAGGGCTTAGGAATCGGGGCGCTAAATCAAGAAAAACATCTGTCATCTGGACGAATTAATAAGAGTGTATTCCTTGCCAATCAAAGCTGTCAAATTGGCAAAGCAGAAATTAAAAATATACCAGCAAGCAAGCTCAAAACATTGGCAACTATTACATAAGCAGCAGTTCTTAAACGACGATATTCATTTACCAAAATCAAAAAACCTATCATCTCGATGATAAATATCAGGGCTTCCGCGAAAAATAAAAGCAGAACCACATAGCCCACATGGAAAGGAGAGGTTCCATTCAGCCACAACCAGAGAGTAAACTGCGTGGCCAGGTTAAGGCCAAGAAAAACCAACCAGCTTCTCTTGCGGCGGTAACCAAACAGGAAAAACACAAGCCCTTCGACCAAAAGCGTCAAGGCGACCCGGGAGAATATCAAAAAGGCTGACCGGGGAAAGGATTTACCCGGCGCAAGCGATTGGTTTTTAAGATCAAGGGTATAGATGTTGCGATACGATCCAACTGGCTCATCCAGCTCTATTATGAAGGTTTCTCCTCCGGTAGCAACTTCGAAGCTGTAATCGGTAAACTGCATCTGATAGGAATAAAAAGAGTAGTAGGTTTCATACGAGTGGGTGGTTTTAGATGCCTCGATACCCTCCGGCAGAAGCCTGATTTCCAAATCGTCAGGGGCGTGAGCAACAATTATGAATATCGCAGGTGGCTCTGCAGAATTGGCATAACACTCAGTTGTTTGAGCAAATGGAAAAACCATAAGCAGTGCAGCTACTGTCAACAGGAGATATTCCAGCCACTTCTTCATGCTGTTAATACTATACCACTCAACGTCAAATATCTTAAAGCTTTTGCGCTAACCGTTTTTTAAACTTGCGCAGAATAAAAGAAGAAGTTACAATTCGCTGATTTA
>JAQWDO010000033.1 GCA_028705415.1 Dehalococcoidales bacterium | reverse complement strand
GTATATGTATTCAACCGGCCGGTAATCCAGCCTGGCGCGGACAAATTTATCCCCGGATTGGAAGGACTGTTCAATGGTATGCCCGCCGATCACGTCGCGCAGTTTTACTTTGGCAAGGGTGGTGCGTTTCATTTTTACATGCTGGTATTCAATAACCTGGTAGAGCTTGTCGTTGAGCTCAATCACTACGCCTTTTCTAAGTTCAGTACCACCTATCATTCTTTTCTCCTCGTCTGATATAAAATATTGTTTTTATAATTATTTGGTTGCCATGGATAATAACGTAACCTTGTTGTTTTGCAACAGGGCGTCATCCTCAATCCGTATACCGCCCCAGCCTGGCAGATAAATACCAGGTTCAATGGTAAAAACCATACCTTCTTCAAGCTTGTCATCAGAAGTCGGCCCCAGGAAAGGCGCTTCATGTACTTCCAGCCCGATGCCGTGTCCCAGGCTGTGACCGAAGTAATCACCATAACCGGCATCCTCGATTACCTGCCGGGCGAGTTTATCTGCTGCACTTGCTTTAATTCCGGTATAAATACCTTCGATAGCTGCCTGCTGGGCAGAAAGCACAATATTATACAGCTTTTTAAACTGGCTGTCAGGTTCACCGCAGCAGATAGTGCGTGTGAGGTCGCTGGTGTAGCCTCCAGAGCATGCTCCGAAATCAAGCACAATCGGTTCTCCGGAGTTTATCAACCTTTGTGTGGGTTTTGCATGGGGCAGAGCTGAATTGGGGCCAGAAGCGCAAATTACAGAAAAACCAACCGGCTCACTGCCATTCTGCCGCATGATTTTTTCAACTTCCCATGCAAGCTCTATTTCGCTCATTCCGGCGCGGACGATACTGCGGGCATGCTCAGCAGCCAGATCGCTAATTGACGCCGCCTTTTTTATCATGGCTATTTCTGTCTCGTCCTTGGCCATTCTCAGCTTATCGCAAAGATTGCGGGTTGATACCAGCCTGGTGGCAACCCCGGCTTTTTTTAGAGATTTACGCATGGTGTTAAGGCATTCAACGGTGATATCTGTACTCTCAAAGCCGAGCCTGGCAACATTTGCCTGCCCGATGAATTCGGCAAACCATTCCTTCAATCCCTTGCTGGCGCGATAGAGGGTATAGCCGGGAGCTTCGTTTTGCGCCTGTTCCCAGTAACGAAAATCGGTTGACAGAATTAGTGCCTGACGGGATATCAGCAGCAATCCGCTTGAGCCGCTAAAGCCGGAAAAGTACTTCCGGTTGTGCGGGGAAGAAACCAGGAAGCCATCCAGATTGGATTGATCGAGTTTATCCAGCAGCTTGCCAGAACGGTTATTTGGCATCTGGTTCCACTTTTTTTGCCATGGGATGGGCGGCAAGATACACCTTCCTGGCTTGTGCCTGGGTTACATGAGTATATACCTGGGTTGTGCCCAGGCTTGCATGCCCCAGTAGTTCCTGAACGACTCTCAGATCTGCTCCGCCATCCAGCATATGAGTGGCGAAGGTATGGCGCAAGAGGTGTGGATAGACATGCTTATCGATTCCGGCTTTGAGTGCATAGCGGCCGAGCATATTCTGGATTGTGCGCTGGCTGAGGCGCCTGCCAAACCGGTTGATAAACAGTGCAACCCGGTCTCCCTTGAGGGAGACCAGCCGCGGCCTGCCTATTTCAAGATATTTTTTCAAAGCTGCTATCGCCATATCTCCGATCAGGACCATTCTTTCTTTGGAACCCTTCCCCAGGACTTTGATTTCCCCTGTATTCAGGTTGATCTGCCCGAGGTTGAGGCTGTTAATTTCGCTGATGCGCATACCGGAAGCGTATATCAACTCAAGGATAGCATGGTCTCTTATCCCCTGGGCTGTATCCGGGGAAGGGGTGGAAAGAAGGTGGTCAAGTTCCTCTTTACTCAGGCATTCCGGCAGCCGCCGGTCCAGTTTTGGGGAAGTGGTAAGTTTGACAGGATTTTCTTCAATATAACCCTCCCGCAGGAGGTAGCGGTAAAGCGAGCGTATTGCAGACATCTTGCGCGAAATGCTTCTTCTGGATACATTCTGCTCCATCAGGTAGCCTATATAGTCGCGCAGGATATGCCGATCGACATTTTTCAATGATTTTATATTTTTTTCCTGAAGATACTGGAAAAATCCCATGGCATATCTGCCGGTCTTGTTGCCAAGAAGATCAGCCGTATAATTACGTACGGTATAAGGAGAAAAGCCGCGCTCTGCCCTCAGGTAATCCAGGTAACGTTTCAGGACTTCCTGCATTGGTTTACCCCTCGTATTTTTCCTTGTGAGAACATTTGGAGCATCTGGCCCATTTTATCCGATACTGGCTCATCAGTCCACCGCATTCAGGGCAGGGTTTGGATACTGGTCTGAAGTTGGTGGCCAGCTTGCATTCCGGGTACCTGGAACAACCGTAGAAAACATGCTTTTTCTTGGAATTCCACTTCTCAACTATTTCCCCCAGGTTACATTCAGGGCATTTTACTCCGGTTTTGAGTTGATAGGAGGATGTATATTTGCAATCTTTGCTGTTTGCATCGGGGTATTCAGCATGAGAAAGATATTTTCCAAACCTGCCTACCTTGATAAACAGGGGCTCACCGCATTTCGGGCAAACTTCATTGGTTGGCTGGGCTGGTGGTTTGACCCTTTGCGCTTGCTGTTCTGCAACTTCAAGTTTTTGCGAAAGAGGAGCGTAAAATTCGGCAACTACATCCGTCCATATGGCATCGCCGCTGGCAACTTTGTCCAGTTTCCCTTCCATGTTGGCAGTGAATTCAACCTCTACCACTTCCGGAAAATACTCAACCAGAAAGCTGTTTACCAGTGTTCCAAGTGCAGTGGGTTTAAGCTGCATTTTTTCTTTTACAACATATTCCCGGTCCATAATTGTGGAGATGGTAGGTGCGTAGGTACTCGGACGGCCAATTCCGCGCTGTTCCAGTTCCTTGATGAGGGAAGCTTCGGTATACCTGGATGGAGGTTTGGTGAAGCGCTGGTCTGCTTTGATACTTTTCATATCCAGCATCTCGGCTTTTTCCAGTGGAGGCAGAGCGGGGGTGGTTTCTTCTTCGTCCTCATCCCTGGCCTCGCTGTAAAGGGCCAGAAACCCGGGAAACACATTGGCGGAACTGTAGCTTTTCAGCTGGTATTTGTTTTTGCTGGGGGCTTTGGCTTCAATATCTACCGTGGTATTTTCAAAAATGGCGGCGGCCATTTGGCTGGCTACCATCCTCTGCCATATCAACTGGTATAACTTGTGCTGGCTGGCATTGAGATATGGCTTAACCACTTCCGGAGTGCGCTCGATGGAAGTGGGCCGTATGGCTTCATGAGCTTCCTGTGCTCCCTTGACGGCAGTAGAGAATACCCTTGGACGCCCGGGAATATAATCTGGACCATAATGCCTGGTAATATAGTTTCTGGTTTCTTCGATGCTCTGGTGAGAAACGTGGGTTGAATCGGTTCTCATATAGGTTATAAGGCCGGTGTTTCCTTCCTTGCCCAGCGGAAGCCCTTCGTACAGTTGCTGTGCCAGAGCCATAGTTTGCTTGGCGCTAAAACGGAAACGGCGGGATGCCTCCTGCTGGAGAGTAGAAGTAATAAAAGGCGGAGCTGGCTGGCGTTTTGCAGTTTTAATTTTAACCTGCAGAACATGATAAGCCGAATTTTCTAGTTCAAGTTTAATATCATCTGCCTGACCGGCTTCGGAAACTTCCAGCTTGCGTGTGCCCGGGATTCCGGCGAGAACAGCCTTGAACGGCGGGTGTTTATCCGGCGCCTGCTTGGCAAGCATGACTTCAATAACCCAGTATTCACGCGGTTTGAAATCATTTATTTCGTTTTCACGATCAACGATAATCCTGACTGCGACAGATTGAACCCTTCCTGCAGAAAGGCCTTTTTGCACCTTTTTCCAGAGCAAAGGGCTTAACTTGTATCCGACCAGGCGGTCCAGAACCCGTCTGGACTGCTGGGCGTTAATAAGATTTATATCCAGCGATCTGGGTTTTTTGAAAGCCTGTTCTATTGCCGGGGCAGTTATCTCATGAAAGACTACCCTCTTGTAATTCTCCGGTTTCAATCCCGTAATGTAAGTGAGGTGCCAGGCAATGGCTTCCCCTTCTCTGTCCGGGTCAGTGGCAAGATAAACGGTAGATGATTCGCCGGCAGCTTTTTTTAGCATGGCGATGGTTTTACGTTTATCAGCAAGATTGGTATATTTTGGTTTGAAGCCCTTTTCTATATCCACACCAAGGCTGCTTTTTGGCAGGTCCCGGATGTGCCCCATTGAAGCTTCGAGACGGTAATCATTACCCAGAATCCTGGCAAGCGTTTTTGCTTTTGCCGGTGATTCTACGATGACCAGGTTTTTTTTATCTGTTGTCATTTATTTCACTTTCTTGTTCAAGTTTTCCTGTCGCGAGAGGGCGTAGCACATCACTCCGACCTGTTTTACCCAGCCTTTCAACTCCATCATGGCAAGAGTGCTGCTGACTTCTGAAGCCGGAAGGCCGGTGTTTTGTACAATCTCATCAATATGCAGTGGCTCGGTTGCCAGAGCATCGACCAGCAATTTTTCAGTACGGCTTTCCGGTTTAATCGACACTGCTTTTTTTAAGGGTATTGCAGGGAACAGGTTTATCTCTTCCAGGATATCGTTGACCGAACCAACCAGCTTGGCGCCTTCTCCTATCAGTGCATTGGTTCCCAGGCTGTTTGGGGAATAAATGCTGCCCGGTACCGCAAATACGTCCCGGTTATAATCAAGTGCCAGCCTGGCAGTGATAAGAGCCCCGCTTTCATGCCTGGCTTCGGTGACTACGACACCCAGGGACAATCCACTCATGATGCGGTTGCGCCTGGGGAAATACTCCGGACGCGGCCGTGTCCCCGGCGGGTATTCACTGACAATGGCTCCCTGCCGGGAAATTTTTTCAGCAAGTACATGGTTGGAGGCCGGGTAAATAATATCGAGGCCGGTAGCGCAAACCGCGATAGTCCTGCCGCCTGCTTCGAGGGCAGCCTGGTGTGCAATTGTATCAACTCCTCTTGCCAGCCCGCTGATTACGGTGAGCCCTGTCTGGGCAATGCCTCCGGCAAGCTCCCGGGTGACCTGTTTTCCATAAGTTGTAGGAACCCGGCTGCCGACAACTGCAAAACCCATACCGTCGCTGGCAAGTAATGCCCCTTTCAAAAACAGAACGGGAGGATAATCGGGTATCTCTCTAAGCCTGGCCGGATAATCCTCATCGTGGTATATAAGTGCCTGTATGCCGTTTTTTTCAAGCTTGTATGCTTCAGCATCAGGATTGACAGCACGCCGGCAGTTTATGATGGCATCTGCTGTATTTGAATCCAGCCCTGACTGATTCAGCTGAAAAGAAGATGCTTTCCATGCATTTTCCATGGAGCCGAAGTATCTTTCCATATGCCCGAGCTTGACACGGCCAATGCCCGGGATGCGGCAAAACCCCAGCCAGTATTTTTTTTCGGTTAAACTCGTAGACAAAGTGTCTTATTCTAACACAGGGCGTATACAGTGAAAAATTAATTGTGGCGGAGAGGGCGGGATTCGAACCCGCGGTCGCTTGCGCGACTCACGCTCTCCAGGCGTGCCTGATAGGCCACTCCAGCACCTCTCCGCGAGAGCAAACAAATATGGCGGAGAGGGCGGGATTCGAACCCGCGCTCCACATAAGTGGAGACCGCTTTTCGAGAGCGGCACCATCAACCACTCGGACACCTCTCCAGCGCCAAAAATCTATTTAATTGTTAAGGATTTTTACAAACGAAACCAGGCTTTAGGATATTTTCCAACCGCAAACAAGTGCTGGAAAGATATTTTCAACACGTTATTGTAACTATTAAAGGCCAGTTAATCAAATCCTTAATAATAAATACAGGGTTGAGAAGAATAGAAAGTTGGCTTAAGATAAATAATGCCCGCTTAATATCCTATGCAATCAAGGGGTATTCAAAAATATCTTGACTTGATAAACTGGGACAATGATAAACAAAGTAGTATTGATTACCAGTTATTGGAAGAAAAGCTGCGGGGGTGGGGCAAAAACCTACCTGGTTGAACTTGCCGGGGCATTACAGGAAAAAGTAACCGGTTTAACTGTGTTATTCGAGGAAGGGGAGGACCCCGGCAACTACAAGATCGGCAGTCCGAGGTTTCTTTTCCCTTTCAAAGCTCTGTGGGTGCTGTGCAAGATTAAGCCTCAAATAGTTCACACACACGGGCCCTGGTATTGTTTAATGGCGGGCTTTCTGTACAGGATGTTCTTTCGCTGCAGGCTTGTTCATACTTTTCATTCTGCACCTGATGAAAGCCTTCCCGTGTTCGGAAGGGTTTTTATGCAATGCCTGGTTAACCGGTGCGATTGTGTTACTTTCGTATCGGCGGCTTTGCAGACTCAAATCGAGCAAGTATACGAGTTGCGGTTCAAGCAGACAGCTGTTACTTATGCTGGTGTTAAACCGGTTGCTGTTACCGGGGCTGAAATCCATGAATTTCGAAGCAGGTTTAAAATTCCCGAAAGTTCAATTGTTTTGCTGGCTCAGAGTTTTACGGCAAACAAGCTCAAGGCTGAAGGGTTGAAGCTGTTAATCGGGGTACTGCAGTGGCTTTTACCTGAACTGCCTGATTTGCTTCTGGTTGTGACCAGGCAGGGAGTGTTTTCCTCTCAGCTGATGAGGTATGTAAAGGAAAAGAAGCTTGAGGAACATGTAATATTTACCGGTGATGTTGAAAACAGCTTTGTGCCGGTAGCAATTGCCGATATATACACACATATCACCTTATCTGATGGTTTGCCGCTGGCTATACTGGAGGCCATGGCTTTGGAAAAGCCGGTTATTGCAACCAATATTGGCGGAATTGCCGAAGCAATCGACCACATGAAAAACGGGATCATTACTGAACCCGTTGAGGACAGGATATTGGAAGCTGTAAAACTGCTGATTGGTGACGGGAAGCTGGCACAGAAACTGGCAAGGAACGCACGGATGACGGTTGAACGGAGGTTTAACTGGGATAAAACCAGCCATCAATTATTAAGAATATATGAAGGAGTTAACTAACATTATACTCCAGCATTTCATGGTACACTGCCAGTTCTTTTTGGATGCGTTTTTTCCAATTGCGCTCTCGCACAATAAATTCTCTGGCGCGTTTTCCGATATTTTCCCTTACAGCTCCATTTTTATAGATTAACTCAAGTTTATTTGCCAGCATAGATGTGTTTCCGGGCTCTGCCATCAGGCCGGTTTGGCCATCAGTTAAAACCCGGTTGGTCCCGCCCGAGTTAAAAGCGACGACCGGTTTGGCGCAAGCCATTGCTTCCTGGGTAACCCGGTTCATATTGCTGTACATGCTGGTAGCCAGTACGGCGTCAGACAGTGCATAATAGTCCCGCATTTCACCTTTGGGTATAGAGCGAAGAAAATATACATAATCAGTTAATGAAAGGCTCTTCACCAGCTGTTTCAGCCTTTCTTCAAGCGCTCCTGTACCAGCAATGATCATCACTGCACCGGTGATATTTCGGCCATGAACCAGATGCGCAAAAGCTCTGATGGCATAGTCTTGCCCTTTAACCGGTATCAGGCTGTGAGGACTGAAAACTATAAAAGGATTCTTGCCACGTTTTACATTTGCCAACAATCTTGCCGGCTTTGGAAGGGGTTTGTAGCGGTCGGTATCAATTGCATGGTGCACTACAGTTACCCGGTTTTTTAGAAGCCTGGTAAACTTCTCAGGAGCAGGTGAACCGTCGTCAGCTACGAACAAATGCCGGGGTTTGAATATAACAGTCGTGATACTTTCCAGCACGCCGCATATACGGGAATAAGCCAGACAGGTTCCATCCATCATCCATGCAACTGGTTTTCTGATGATCCAGCCTGCCATG
>JAQWDO010000032.1 GCA_028705415.1 Dehalococcoidales bacterium | reverse complement strand
GGTGTCTTTCAGCCAGCACCGCCAGGGTATAGGTGCCGATTTTGTTGGCGGAATCTCCATTAAGGGCAATACGGTCGGCGCCGGTGATTATCATGTCCACTTTGCCCAGTGCCATAAAATGGCCGGCCTGGGAATCGGTTATCAATATGAAGGGGATACCTTCCTCTTTAAGCTCAAACGCTGTCAGCCTTGCTCCCTGCAGTAACGGGCGGGTCTCGGTAGCTATTACATTAATCTGTTTGCCATGAAAAAAAGCGTATTTTATAACCCCGAGTGCGGTTCCGTATCCTGCGGTAGCTAAAGCTCCGGTATTGCAATGGGTAAGAATTGTGGAGTTATCTTTCACCAGCCCGGCGCCATGCCGCCCGATTTCAAGATCTATTTTAACCTGTTCATCGTGAATTTTGCAGGCTTCCAGCAGGAGTTTTGCCCTGGTATCAGCGGGGGATTCACATGCAAGGGCAATTTGTTGCATCCTTTCGGCTGCCTGAAACAGGTTTTGTGCTGTCGGACGGGTAGATGTGATTTCAGATATTATCGAATCAAGCTGTTGCAGGAAGCAGTGCCTGTCTGCAGTTTTTATATTCAGCGCTCCCAGGGCTATGCCGTAACCGGCAGCAACCCCGATGGCCGGCGCTCCGCGTACGGAAAGCTCTCTGATAGCCTGGCAAACGCCGGTATGCTCGGTGATTTTCAGGTAAACAGTTTCCCCTGGTAATTTCTTCTGGTCAAGAATATAAAGCGTGTCATTTTCAAAGTTAAGTGGCTGCATGTATTACGCCCGCATCTTGTATCGGAAGAGGATGATGCCAAGGCTAAAAGCAATTACCGCCCAACAGGCCAGAAAAACAATGCTGCCCGATACTGCAGAGAATTCGGCACCGCGGATGATCACCATCCGGGCTGCCGATACAGCATGTGAATACGGAAAAATATTTCCCAGAAACTGGATATAACCCGGCATAATCTCCTGAGAGAACCACACTCCGGAAAGAACTGCCAGCGGCATGGATATTATCCAGCACAGTGGCTCTGCCTGGTTTTCACTTTTGGCCAGGGCCGCCACGATCATACCGATACTGATGGAGCAGACAGCGGTGAGGAAGAAAATCAGGAAAGCCAGTGCCATATTGCCGACAACTGTCATGCCGAAGGCAATTCCCAGCAGAATAAAAATTATTATCTGGAAGATAGCTACTATCAGCATACTGGCTGAATAGCCGGCAATAAATTCCCACGGGTAGGTAGGCGTTGCCAGCAGGCGCGCCATAAAACCGGTTTCTTTGTCCCGGACCATTATGCGGGCTGAAGTAGGCACCATTATAAGCAGGCCGAAGATAATAATGCCGGGGGCGATGAAGTCTATCTGGCTGACTTCGGTTTCAACGTTAATATGGCTGGTATTGATGGTAACTGGAATATTTACTCTGGCAAAATCCCTGATGGTGGCATTGATTGTGGATACAATCTGGCTGGAAACAGTTAAATCACTTTCGTCATAGACCAGCTCAAGAATGATATTGGACTGCTGCTGCTGCCAGTTTTTGGTTACTTCGTCACCAAAGCCCGCCGGGATAACGAGGGCGGCTTTGATATTTGCATTTTTAAGTGCTTCGGTAGCTTCGTCTGCGGATTCAAACGGGGCAATTTTAAATATTGCAACACCGGGAAGCACCTGGTTGATAAACTGGCCGGAAACTTCAGTTTTATCTTGATCAACTACGCCTATTGTATAGGACAGGCTGGAGTTACCTCCAAGAGCAGCACCGAAGAGGAGCATAAAAAGCAACGGAAATGCAATCAGGAAACCCAGGGCAAGCGGATCCCGGCAGGTTTCCTTGGCGTTTCTGATTGCCAGGCTAACAAATCTCAATCTGCCAGCTCCTTTCCGGTGATTTTAAGATAGGCATCTTCCAGGCTCGGTTCCTTAAAATAGGCCGAACGGATGATTGCGCCGGTTGAGTGCACAAAATCCGTAGTTTCTTTAAAATCCAGCATTTTGCCGGAGATTGACAGGCTGTTTCCGTTAACTTTAACCTCCGGATACTTTGCCCGTATATCGTCAAGAGCTTTCAGGGTCATATTCCAGGCGTTTATTATGATGGTGTGTTTATCCATTGAAAGAGTTTTCAGGTCCAGGCTGCTTCCCATTGCGGCAATCTTCCCGGAGTCCATTACGGCAATATTGTCGGAAAGAAAATCGGCCTCTTCCATGTAATGGGTGGTCAGAAGAATGGTTTTCTCTCCTTTAAAGCTGGCAATATACTCCCACAAAGCTCTCCTGGCCTGCGGATCGAGCCCCAGGGTAGGCTCATCCAAAAAAATGATTGCCGGATCTGCAATAAGCGCCATGGCGATACTCAGGCGCCTTTTCATGCCGCCGGAAAATTTTCGTACCTGGTCCTTGCGCCTTTCTCCCAGGCCCATGATTTCAACCAGCGCGGCTGACCATTTTCTGGCTTTGTCCGGAGGGACTCCTCTCAGTTTGGCGATCAGCTCCAGGTTTTCAAGTGAAGAAAGGTGGTCTGAAAGTGTTGTTTCCTGGGGAGAAACTCCAATGACAGTTTTAACTGACCTTGCTTCCCGGTTAATATCGAACCCCATGACACGGGCCGTACCCCGGGTGGGTTTTAACAGGCAGCAAAGCATATTGATGGTGGTTGTTTTACCGCTGCCGTTCGGGCCAAGTAAAGCAAACAACTCGCCCCTGCGGATATCCAGGTTCAGATTATCGACTGCCCTAACTGCACCAAACGAACGGCTTAGTTCGAACGTCTGGATGGCAAAGCTGTCGTCGACCGGGCGGTTCAGTTCTTCCTGATCCAGTTTATTCCTCCGTGGCTTTCGTCTGCCGGATATTCTATCATAAAAATCATGCCGTAATACACAATTTTCCGGCTTAATCAGGAAAAATCAACGGTTCCCAGGATTAAAAGCGCGTTTTAATAACAATACTTGGCGCAACCGGAAAACGCATTCTTTTTATCAGGCAGATGATAGAGAAATGTCCCGTTTCACTTTTGGTTTTACGGGTTTAGCAAAGAGGTTGGCAATAAGTTCGTAATTTACGCTCTCAGGCCGAAAGAGTTGCGGCAAAGCCTGTTATAAATCGTCTTCACTAATTTTCAGGCTGTTTGCCGAAAACGGATCATTGTAGAGCTCAAGTTCGTATATAGCTTGCCGGGCGCTATCCCTGAGCAGCTCATCTGCAGATTCTAAAAGACCGAGAAGGATTTCCCTGGCTTCCTTGCCGCCAATCTTGCCGAGGGCCTGAATCGCTGCCATCTGAACGTCTTTGTCTTCATCCTCAAGCAGGGGAACCAGATAACTGATAGCATCTTCCTCGCCGATTTTCCCGCACGCCCGAGCGGCTTCGTAGCGCAGTTCCCCATCACCGGTCTGAAGTTGTGGCAACAGGGATGGAAGCCATGATGGATTGCAGCTGGCTCCCATGGCATAGACAGAACCGACTTCAAGCTCGCGGTTGTTGCTCTGAAAGGCCTGTTCTATGGCGTGGCGGGCTTCAGCCATGTCCAGGGGAGATACTGCTTCCAGGGATCGGCGCCGCAAGTGGTCGGATTCATCCGGATTTTCAAAGATGGAAATCAGAATACTTGAGAGAAGCTGTTTGCTTTCTTGCCTGTTGTTGAGTTCTGCATCCAGGCAAAACCGTTCCAGCGCCTGAACAGAAGCCACCCTGACTTCTTCGCAAGGGTCACCTTTTGCCATCAGTATCAATTTGCGCTGCAGCCAGCTTTGGCAGTTTTCCCATAAACCATTGACCGAAGCCAGCCGTACCTGTGGATCTACATCTTCAAGCCCGAGTTTGAAGATCCCGTCATAGTTAAACTCGACGTTTTCCTCAGCAAGTTCTGCCAGCCTGGGTATGATCTTGCGGCGCTTCTCCGTTTCGACTTCCTGCCATACTTCCGTGAATGACTCTAAAGCCTCCGGAGGAAGGTCGGACAGTTCGGCAAGATGGCTGGACGGCGGTATATCACCCGCATCGGTTAAACTGTTTAACGCTTCATCCAGGGTAATAGGGATGCTCAGATAGGGGCGGTTAATCTTCCTCGTCTTCTTCATCATCATCGTAGTATTCTTCACCCTGCTCCCAGATGGGTTCGGTGAAGTAATCGATGTAATCCTCCATGGCTTCGGCGGCAAACTCCTTGATTCTTTGCTGGGTTTCCCTGGCCACTTCAGCCAGTTCGGCTGTATCCAGTTCTATACCCAGCATTGGCTTGAGCTTATCAAGTACTGCCAGGGCAGCCATGGGGTTCTGAATGCGGTGCGAGTATGAGGGCACGTCGCCCATCAGGCAGATTCCGTTGATATCCCGTTCCTTGGCTACTCCAAGAAGGAGGCCGTTCAGGCCGCTGATTTGTAAATTGCCTGCCCGGTTCAAGCCCAGCCTTTCAAGTTCTTCGGCCATGACCAGGTTTGTGGCTACACCGCGCACCGATGGCTGTTCCGTATGGTGCATCCTGGTCATGGCGGCTGCGCAGGTGTACACACGGTTCATGTGAAATCTGGTTCCAAGGTCCAGTATGGCATTGGCCATATCATAGGCTTTGGATGTTGGCTGTGCATCTCCGATAAAAAGGATTACGTCGTTCGGGCCGGTTGGATTCTTGTAATAGAAAAAGCGGCTTTGCGGGAAACTTGGCGCTTCGACGATATTGTTACGTGCCAGCACTCCTATTGGTTCGAAGAAATACATGGGTTTTATCAGTGCCAGGTCCTTAAAAGGCAGTTTGTCCAGCAGGTAGGTTGCAATGATTAGTGCAACTGAAGAAACTCCCGGCCATGCTGCAATCAGGTTAGGCTGGTTGAGTTTTGGCCGTGCGGTTATTTTTATAAGCTCTCTTGTATCCATTATCTATCCGGTTCCTCTTTGAAAGCTATTTTGATGCTACTGAAATTTGCGGGCAATAGATTGATGGTGTATTAAGGGAACTGCCGACCCACCGGCTGTCATTTCCGATGGCTGCCACATCTTTGAGAAGCTGGTATACATTTCCGTAAACCATGGTGTTCTTGACACGGCCGGACACCTTTCCGTTTTCAATTTTGTATCCGAGTAAAACGTTTCCGGAGAAATCGCCACCCAGGATATTTCCCTGCTCTCCGCCCATCAGCTGCTCAATTATCAGCCCTTCTTTGATATCGGCTACCATTTCTTCGAAAGTAACTTTTCCGGGCTGGATGGTGAGGGCGTTGATTCCGGGGGAGGGGAGGCTTCCTCCGCTCCGGTTGCCGTTTCCCGTACTGCTGGTGCCGGCCAGGGCTGCTGTGTGCAAATCATAATAAAAGTTTTCAACTATACCGTGGTTAATCAGCGGCATAGCCCGGGTTGCGATACCTTCATCATCGAAAGGAGCGCTGGCTGCTTCAAAATCTCTGGTTGCATCGTCAATTATACTGACATCAGTGCTGAAAAGCTGCTCTCCCAGCTTCCCCGTCAGAGGGGATGCTCCTTCAAGCACCATCCTGCCGTTGAAAGCGCTTACCAGTGGTGCCACCAGGGCGTTTTCCACTCCATGAGGAGTAAAAATTACCGGCACAGGTTTGGAGCTGATAGAGGCCTGGTCCTTTGCCCATTCCAGCTGGCGTATGACGTTTGAGATTATTTCCTGCCCGGAATAAACGGGATGACTGGAGTATTTGCCGTCTCCAACAAAGAGCATATCGGTACCACGCACCAGTGTACCGCCAATACCCAGGCTGAAAAGGCTCGAGCGGCATTCAGCATGAAGGCCGCTGGAATTAATGATGGTTATAATGCCACTGTGCCGGCTGATCCCGGCATCGCACATAATTTCAGGGGAGGCGCCTGTTATCGCATCTACCATTTCCTGCCCCAGTTTGACCATATCTTCAATAGCAATATTTTCTATTTCAGGATCATAGGTTTTTACCTGGAGATACTCTTGCGGATGAGGTAATTCAAACCGTGCCAGCGTGCCGAATTCGGCAGTTTCGGCTGCCATGGCTACCAGTTTTTCTGGTTCTTCGGAGTTGGTGGTAACCCCATAACCGATGCGTCCGTTTCGTATAACGCGCAGAGCCACAACCGTACTCTGGCTGCTTTCGATGTTTTTCAGGCGGTTAGATTCAAATGCAACCGGGATTTCTTCATCTGTGTAAGCGAAAACTTCGGCGGCTTCGCACTGTTTAAGTGCCAGTGATAGTATCCTTTCCATCTACTGGCCTCCTACGAGGCATTTGCGTATGCGAATGTGGGGGCTGCCGTTGGATACCGGCAATGGTGATTGCCCGCCCTTGCCGCAACCTCCACCCTGGTTCATTTCGAGATCATTGCCAATAGCATCTATATTGTGAAGCGTGCTGAAAACATTTCCGCTGAGAACAACCGGTTTCAAGAGTTCGGCGACCTGGCCGTTTCTGATCATATATGCCTCTCCGCCGGAAAAAGTAAACATTTCCATGCTGGTAGTACCGCCATACCAGTCTTTAACATAGATACCTTCTTTTATGCCTGCGAGCATTTCTTCGAAAGAAGTGTTTCCTGGCTGAATGTAGGTATTGCTCATGCGGACTATCGGCTGATGCCGGTAATTGATAGCCCTTGCATTACCGGAAGGCTTCTCCCCCATAGTGGCGGCGGTTTCCCTTGAGTGGAGCCTCCCGACCAGTTTTCCTTCCCTGACAAGATAGGTTTTTTGAGATGGGACACCTTCATCATCAAAGCTGTAGGTGCCCCGTAAACCCGGCATGGTTCCGTCGTCGATAATGTTTAGCTCTTTTGAGCCGAAAACCTTGTCGAGGGTCATTATCTCCCGCATACGTTCGTTTTCATATATAAAGTCAGCTTCAGAAAGATGCCCGAAAGCTTCATGTGTAAAAACACCTGCTATAACCGGATCGAGTATAACTGTATATTCCCCGCCTTTGGCGCGCGGAGCGTTGAGCATGGCTACTGCTTTAAGGGCAATATTTCGCACCTGCTCATCCAGCCCGGTAATTTCGTTAAAGTCTCCGGTTGATCCGAGGCTTATGCCGGATTGCTGCACATCTCCGTCTTTTCCGGCTATGGCACTCACCCTCAGATTGATATCTGCCCTTGATTGTTCGATAAAAGAGCCTTCGGAATTGAGAAAAATGCTGGTCTTGTATGCATCTCCGTAACCGGTGAAGGTAGTGCTCAGGTCAGCCTCTTTCCACATGATTTCATTATAGGAGTCCAGCAATTCCTTCTTTTTGCTCAGGGCAACAGTCCGCGGGTCATGAAGAGGGGATGAGGTTTTTATCACAACCGGCTCGACATCTGCCAGCCGGCTCTGGCTGTTACCGGCAAGGCGGGCACTTTCCAGGGCTCTTTCAAGCGCAGTCTTCAAGCTGTCAAAACGGTTGAATGAAGCAAACCCCCAGCCTCCCCGGTAAAGGACCCGGATATTGCCTCCGGTAGCGGAAGACTGGCTTACAGTTTCAAGCTCGCGCTTTCGGTAACTCAGGCGGCAGGATGAACCGGTTTCAAGACGTGCTTCAATATAGTCCGCATTCGTATTATGTATTAGCGCTTTTAATTCGTGGGCAATTTCATTGATATGTGGCAAAGGATTATGTCCTTATAAGAAAAATAAGAAGGTTCTAATGGTTAGTTTAACGGCCTTGCATTGTGTTGTCAATTCTGGTAGAATGCTTTCTTGTCAATAACGATTTTTGGAAGTTTTCACCTCTGGATTTTTGAAATTGACAGCCCCGTGAAAGATGTGATAGGATATCTTTTGCCCTTAGAGCAGTACTTTAACAACTGGATAGCGGAAGAAAGTTAAAAAACCCTTTATATATTCGGAGAGTTTGATCCTGGCTCAGGATAAACGCTGGCGGTGTGCATTATGCATGCAAGTCGAACGGTTCTTCCCGCAAGGGAAGAATAGTGGCAGACGGGTGAGTAACACGTAAGTAACCTGCCCT
>JAQWDO010000031.1 GCA_028705415.1 Dehalococcoidales bacterium | reverse complement strand
CTAAAGTATGCTGAAATACCCAGGTTCCCGCCGGAACATTTTGCAGTTTTACATAACAAAGTATTTAGCCGCTACAAGCAGTTTAACAAAGGCCTCCAGCAATTGGAAGAGGAAGGCGCCATACAGGTTCTCTACTCCCAATCCACTCAACGGCGCGAACCGGTGCTGGCAGCTGTTGGGGTGCTCCAGTTTGATGTTGTACTTTCACGTCTGGAACAGGAATATGGTGTAGAGGCGCGAAAAGAGGTTTTGCCTTTTTCCTGTGCCAGATGGGTTGAGGGGGAAAAGGAAGCCATAGATAAAGTCTTCGGTCTCAGAAGCCATGACAGGCAATTCAGAGACTTGCAAGGCCGAATGGTGCTTCTGTTTTCATCTTCCTGGGAAGTTGATTACTGCCAGAAGGAAAACCCCGGAGTAACTTTTAGAGAAATGGTCTAAAACGAACCGCTTTTGATTTAAGTGTCGATCTTCCCCGCGTTTGCCAATTCCAGCCAATCATCGCATATTTTATGCTTACAGGTGAGATGTTGTTGCCACTAGCCATAGGGCATGTATTCGATGCTGACTGCCTGGGAAAGAGCAGATTCCTTTCCCTCTTTATTAACCGAGCTAACCTTGTAATATATGATGCCGGGCTGCACGTTGCCGTTAATAAGATCATCAGTATATGACTGTTGCTGGGTTGAAGCTATCAGAGTATAGTCTGATAGCTTGCCTTCAGCATTTACCGCCCAGGCTCTGTATATACGGTATTTCAGCGAAGAACCGTTGTTCGGAACCTCCCAGGTTAATGTGATACGGTCTCCAAACTTATCGTTTTCGGGGTCATATGCTTCCCGTTCCGCATTAACGCCAGCCGGGATTGCCAGGTTTGTCGAGCATCCGGTGATGCCAATCAAAATTACAGCAACAGCCACCAGTATTCTTTTCATTTCCTCCCCCTTTTTTATAAGTAACCAAACCACTGAATTTTCGTTATTAATAGCAGCTCAGGAATACCGATTCGGATATCTGCAGATTTTAACATAACTAGAATAAGGAAAAGGAAGGTAGCAAATTGCAGGAGAAAGCTTACCGGTTTGGCACTATTGCGGTGTTATTTATTCTGGCAGGTGTTTTTACTTTTGCCCTGGCCTATGCCACCATGGAATTGCCAGTAATTCTGGGAAAATGGCTTTCCGGTTATTTTCCTGATATCCATCCGGTGATAGAGCCGGAAAGAGTAGCTGAATTTCTGGAATCGGTACGCCCGATCGGTTATGGGTGCCTTGCTTTGATCGTAGCTTTTATCTTTGCCGGCTTTGTAACCGGAAAGAAAGGGCTTTCCATTTTTGGCTCCCTGGCGCTGTTTCTGCCTACCTTTGGTTACTTTTTTGCTTCCATGTTCTTTCTGGCAGGGTTGGGTATCATAAGGATTCCCTTTATTCCGTTCTTCGATCCCTCGATAAACCTGATGAACTTTGGTGATATCAGCTACCTCCCTTACATGGTTATAATCTACCCTTTCTGGCTGGCTGGAGTTGACGCAAGAGGAGTAGTTGCGCTGGCAGCCATAGTCCTTGGACTTTTTATTTTTACACTGGGAACAACTGCCTGGTTCTACGGCAAAGTTCAAAAAAAGCAGACGGTAGATTTTTGGGTTTACCGTTACTCGAGGCATCCCCAGTATCTGGGTTTTATAATATGGAGTTACGGAGTCATGATTCTTGCCGCCCTGGAACCGGTTGTAAGAGGTGGCCAGAATCCGGGTGCCAGTCTTTCCTGGCTGATTTCAACGATAATAATCATCTGCATAGCTTTGGCTGAAGAATCTAAAATGGCCAGGAGAGATGAAGCCGGCTACCAGAAATACCGCGCTCAGGCACCTTTCATGTTTCCGCTCCCCGGGTTTATTTCTTGGGCCTTGAGGGCGCCGATGCGTTTGGTATTGCAGAAAAACCAGCCGGAAACCGGTAAAGAATTACTGTTAACATTTATAGTTTACAGCCTGATATTTGTTCTTCTTTCCCTGCCGTTTGCACTTTTACACTGGCCGCCCATGCCGGGTTGGTCGGCCTGGCCAGCCTAATATAGAAAGGAAATAGAACAATGGGAACAAGCGCTTATTAATGGGCAGGTGAAACACTTTTGCACAAACAGCTTACTCGCACCCTTGACGATTTTCGGGATTTAGCGCCTGTGCTTCGATATATATTCGTGTGCACTCCGGGTAGCTGCTGCGGATGCTTTGTTCAATGTTTTTAACGCTGTCATGTATTTGTGTATCAGTGGTACCTTTTTTAAAACAGACATCCAGGTTTACCAGTAAACTGTGAGGGCCGATATACATGGTAAGAATCTTGCCCGCTTCTTCCACTGCCGGCTGGCTTTCTACCTTGTTTTTTATATCAGCTAGCATGTTATCGTCAACCCCTTCTCCAAGCAGAAGGCTTTTGGATTCAAATGCCAGTACAAATGCAACACTCATAAGCAACAAGCCGATGGCTACTGACGCTGCTCCATCGAGATACGGATTTTTAAGCAAGTGGCCGAAAAACACACCTGCCAGTGCAAATATCAAGCCCAGCATGGCAGCGCTGTCTTCCAGTACAACGGTAAACACGCTTGGGTCCTTGGCTCCCTTTATATATTGCCAGGCTCCAGTTTTACCTCTGGCTGCATTAAATTGCTTCAAGGCTACCGAGAATGACCAGCCTTCTATCAGCATGGCTAACCCCAGCACGATATAGTTAACAGTAGGGTTAGAAAGCACAGCCTCCGGGGCAACATGGCGGATGTGAGAGATTCCCTCATAAAGTGAAAGCCCGCCGCCGATTCCAAATATCGAAACCGAAACTACCAGCGTCCAGAAATAAAGTTCCTTGCCGTAGCCGAAGGGATGGGTTTGGTCTGCCGGTTTTTTAGCCCGGTTCAGGCCAAGCAGGATAAGCCCGCCGTTGCCGGAATCAACCAGGGAGTGGATACCTTCGGATATCATCGCCGAAGAGCCGGTGATAGCGGCTGCTACAAACTTGATGGCAGCAATGACAGTGTTACCGATGATAGCTGCTATAACTGCAACCTTTGATTCGCCATGTGAGGCCATATGGACTCTCCTTTGAATAGAAATATTAGCATAACCAGGCTGGTTTTTTACAAAAGATGTTTTGGGTGGGGTTCCTCCTTATCTGCTTACCGCTTGGAAGCACTGCTGTAACTTTTGTAAATTATGACAGAGGCTGTCATACATAGGGTTTAGGATGAGAATAGAAGGAGGTATTAGAATGAAAAACAAGATACTTATTGCGGCATTATTGCCGTTATTGTTGGTGATGGGGTGTAGTGCCCCGCCTGCGCAAACTGTAGAGACAACTCGGACAATCACAGAAACCAAAACGGAAACACGGGATGTTACAGCACCAGCTGCTACAGCCACCAAAACAATTGAAACTACGGTAACCGAACCGGCTGTTACAGTAACAACCACCAAAACACACGTGGTAACTGCAACACCAACAGAGGAGCCAGAACCAACCCAGCAGCCTGAACCGCCCCAGACTTCTCGCACAAATCCAGCTGGTTTAAACGAGACGGTGCTGATAAATGAAGACAACTGGCTGGACGGAAAAATCAAAATCGAACTGGAAATGTTGCAGATCATCTCAGGGAATCAGGCCTGGGAAATGATTGAAGAATGGAACATGTTTAATGAAGAGCCGAAGGAAGGCAAGGAGTATATTCTGGTGAAATTCAGGGTTAAAACATTGGAGCTCGAAGAAGAGCCATATAGTATTAACCATGCCCAGTTTGGCCTTTATTCATCTACCGGCGTTGAGTACACTGATTTTTATTCTGTGGCAGGGATGGATCCCGATTTAAGCACAAAACTCTATGAAGGAGCAGAACATGCGGGTTATACGGCTTTCCTGGTAAATGCAGAGGATTCACCGGTTGCGGTTTATGGCCATCTGTGGGGTGAAAACGCTGCCTGGTTTGATTTAAGGGCGAGCTAGCATAAGCCAGCAAAAAACAATAATGAGTCGTTCTTGGCTATGATTTCTGTGAGACAATAGGAAAACATCCGCGAGTAATCAGGGAGGCAGGGGTATTTCAACTGCTTCCCTGAATTATAAACCGCCGGATAAGTATAATTCAGCCAAACGATCTATGGTGGTTGTCATTATTTTATACCCCCTGTGGTCTAACCAGTTGGTGCGGGGGACGTTGAAGTGCTTTAAGGATTTATATCGAGGCGGGTTTTTACGGGGAGAGGTATTCTAGTCTAAAATTGCCAGCAATGATATAATAAGCACCGTTGGAAACTGCTAGATAACAAAACACGGTTGTGCCATAAGCCGTAATAAATTAACTAAACCTAATCCATTTCTTTTAGCCAGCGTAGCTCAGTGGTAGAGCAACGGTTTCGTAAACCGTCGGTCAAGAGTTCGACTCTCTTCGCTGGCTCCACTTTTTGAAGCTGAAAAAGTTGAACTTAAACAAAGGCCCCAAAATCCAGTGCCAGGCTGCCTTTAATAGCCTCATCAGCCTTTTTTCCCAATAACTTCAAACTGGAGCTTTCCGGGGTTATTTTGATGCAATTAAACGTTTAAAGTGGTTTAACGGCTCGTGGCATCATTCTTATTTATAACTACTTATCATTGACTGCCAGCCTGTAAATGATATATATTGGGGCAGCTAACGCATAGCATCTCCGAACCAAACTCCCTAAGGGCGACAAAGCCTACGGGGGCAGGTCGGTAGGGTTTTGCTGGAAACGGCAAAGCCTCTCGTGTTTAGAAAGGAGAGAATGTGTCCATAACGTATTGTTCCCATTTTTTGGACAATTGTATATTTCCGAAAAATAGGTCTATAGCGTGTCCCCCGTTTGAAAAACGTTTACCTCTGAGCTTAACTCTGATCTACGGCAACGTAATTTTTAATGCAACCAGGGTAAAAGATTCCGTTCCCGGGGTCAATTTCAGTGCCTGCAATCTCATCCTTGCGCATATGAATTCAAGTCTTTGTGGTGGCTGTCATGAACTGTAACATATGCGAACTCAGGTGTTGCCTGAATGGTGATAGTTTTGGCAGATGCGGGATGTATCAGGTTCTGGATGAAAAGATAACGCCACGCTATAATAACCAGCTTTCCTCGGTCTCTGTAGGGCGGGTTGAGGACGTACCACTTCTGCACTATTATCCTGGTGCGCTTACGCTGTTAATTGGGACAGTAAGTTGTAATTTTGACTGCTACTATTGCGAAAACAGCCGTATAGCCAGACAGGCCGGGGATAAGATATTCCGCTATAGCTTAACGCCGCAAGAGGTTATTAATAAGGCGAAGCAGTTAAATTGTGAAGCAGTTGCCTTTACAGTTAATGAACCTGCTGCGTCCTTCCCTTACTTTTTAGACATAGCTCAAGCTGCAAGAAAGAACGGCCTGAAGGCAGGTTGTGCTACAAATGGTTATTTTACACAAGAAGCCATAGCGCTTTTGGCCGATAGCATTGATTTTGCCAATGTGAGCATTAAGTCCTGGCGGGATGATTTTTACCAGAAATCCTGTGGTGTGCCGAGCGTTAAGCCTGTCTTGCGAAATATCGAAGCACTGCACAAGAAAGGTGTACATATTGAAATCACGACTCCTGTGACTCCGGGTATGGATACAGCGGAAATAATCGCGATAGCCAGGTTTTTGAGTGATATAGATAGAAAAATCCCCTGGCACCTTTTTTGGCTGCTGGCTGAATACAAGGCTGAAATTGGTCACCACGTACCGGTTGACAAACTGGTTGAAATGCGGAATGCGGCTTTGGAACATCTTGATTACGTGTTCATTGGGAACCTGGTCGGTTCCGAATGGCTGGATACAGAATGCCCGGTGTGTGGACAAAAACTGGTTGAACGCATCAATACCTTTGGGTGCGGCTCACAATTGGCAGATTACCACATAAATAATGAAAAATGCCCCAACTGTGGTAGTAAAAGTGATGTGACTGGAGAATTCTCCCTTTCATTTTTACAAGAAGCGACATACGGGGATACACATCGCAAGTGCCCTGCGCTTGCAGGTGAAATGGCATCGGAAGCGGGCTTGGAAAGAAAACCGATTCTGGGTTTGCTGGATGTGAATGGTTACCAGAAGTTGTTTGATTTTAAGACAGGCATAGCCTCAACAGATTCAAACGAGCTGATAAAAAAAGTTGGCAGCCTTATAGAAGAAGAGCCGTACCCTGGCGATGGCATCATTGAATCTGATGACTGGGTTACTCACACCGCTCTCAAACTGGTGGATTCGCACCAGCCCGACCTGGTGATGCTCAATTATGCCCAGCCGTGGTTTCTTTCCTTGAATAATCCTTCAAAACGGCGTGAGGCTGTAAATAACGCACTGGATAACGCGCAAACTTTTATCAAAAAAACCGGTTATACGCCCTTGATTGTTGGATTGGGTGAATTCGAGAAGGTTCAAAGAGCAGTTGCCCTTGAAGAAATGCTCAAAGGTGAAAATATTGTTGTGTTTAACGGGAAAACGGCATTCTTGCAGGAAGAGGCCTTCAAAAAGCTTGGCGCTGAAACTTTGGAACAATTATCTTCTTGCTGGGATGTGTTCACACGTGAAGAAATTTTAAGCAGTATAGAGGCGGGTTATTCGAGTGAGTTTGCAAGAAACATCGGTGAGTATACTGCATTTGCCAGAAAAGGAGTCTGCTTTAAAGGCGCAAGTGATCATTTTATATTGCATGGCTATGTTCCAGCGCTTGCAGAAAGCATCCCGGTTTATACCAGCCTCAAGATTCCAGGACATATTTCAGAAATTGCATCAACTGTAACAAATGCAGTCAACGCCGGGGAGAAAGTTGCTCTGATTCTTATCGAAGGTGTTGGTGTTGCAGATTATGTTCAGCCGGGGGTGGATCTTTGCAGTAATAGAGATGGCAGGTTTATCTACCAGTTGCCGTATCAATACATGAGCATTGGGGCTGGGAAGCCCTACAGTCAATGTGAATATCAGTTTCCACTTGGACAGGCTTACTGGATGAAGGATTATCGTCCTTATCCGTTCTCACGGCGGTTCAACCGGACTGTTTACAGCGCCATGAGGCAGGGAATCGGAGGCCGCAGGAGTATTTCAGTTGGTAACCGCAATATTATGACTCATGTCTGCCTTGAAGCAGATATTGTTGTTGAGTGCTACAGCTGTATCCAGCATAACTTTGCAACCATGGCAGTCTTTTATTAAGGGCTCCAGTGAATATATAAAAAAACTATTAGGAAAGGTGGTTATCTTGAAAAATAAATGGTTATCCAAATTTTTGCCTCTTGTGCTTGTTACCTGCCTGGTGGCCAGCTTTGTCACTGCCTGTGATCAGGCAGAACCGACAACAACTACCAATGATACTGTTGTAATAACAGACATGGCTGGCCGTTCAGTGGAAATCCCGTCTAATTTGACCAGAGTAGCCAGTGTTTTCCCTTATGTTACCCAGATTCAGCTTGCCCTTGGGAAAGGAGATATCCTGGTTGCGGTTGATTCTGCATCGTCATTTAACCAGAACCTGGCTGACGTTTACCCGGTGGTATCTTCCGTACCTGCAGTTGGTAGCGCTTTTAATATCAACAAAGAAGCACTGTTAACTACCAATCCACAGCTGGTCATTACCGTAACCTGGGATCAGGACCCTGATAAAACCCAGGAAATACTGGGAGTTCCAGTAATATGCGTTGATTTGAATTACTACAAAGATGGAATAGAGTTTCTTGGAGAAGTACTCGGGGTTGAATCAAGGGCACAGGGTCTTACCCGTTTTTATGATGACACCATTGCCCACATTCAAAGTAAATTAAGTTCTTTAAACGAAAGCGAATACAAGAGGGTGTATGTAGCTGCCGGAGGCGGCTCAAAATCCACCCATGGGGCTGAATCTACCTGGCATTACGAAGTAGCTGAATCAGGGGGAATAAATGTTGCTGCGGACCTGATTGGTGGCGGTTCTCATGATGTTTCCATGGAGCAGATAATTGAATGGGACCCGGAAGTGGTTATCCTGGACAAGGACTGTCCGGACAGTGTTCAGGACGTAATTA
>JAQWDO010000030.1 GCA_028705415.1 Dehalococcoidales bacterium | reverse complement strand
TTACTTTTTCCCCTGCTTGTTTGACCTGCTCTGCCAGTTGCCTGATCTCCTCCGGAGAGTAAAGGTATTTGTAGCGTGTCTCCACGCTCCCTTTCCACCACATCTCCCGGTTGCGCCCGTGCAGGCGGAAATAGCTGAAATCTGCGGTTTGAGGGAGCTCCTGCGCCACTGACGAACTGAACTTCGGCTCATCAATTCTAACCCATGAGGCTCCACCCTTCCTGAGCAACCCGGCAGTAGTGGTATCATCACTCCAACTGCGATGACGAAGTTCCACTGCCAACTGGTAACCCCGAAAGGTTTCAACTACCGCCCGCAAAGTCCGCTGGTTATCTCTATTGCTGGTGAAACCGGGCGGAAACTGTGCAAGCAAAGCTCCCAGCTTGCCGGCTGCTGCGATCGGCTCGATTGAATATTTGAAAAGGTCTACATCAGCCAAAGAAATAACCGCTTCACGACCGGTAGCTGCCTTATACATGTCCGGATGGGTAAACTTTTGCCATAGTTTGACCGAAAAGAAAAAATCTGCCGGCACCGTGTTTACCCAGTTTTTCGATGTTTTAGGGTCCGGCGGCCGGTAGAAAGAGCTGTTAATTTCTACTGTGTTAAAAAAACTGCTGTAGTAGGCTAGCTCATTGGAGGTTCCCGGAGGATAAAAGTGC
Organism: Dehalococcoidales bacterium; assembly: GCA_028705415.1. Taxonomy (GTDB): domain Bacteria; phylum Chloroflexota; class Dehalococcoidia; order Dehalococcoidales; family CSSed11-197; genus CSSed11-197. Next base: position 7,529 of record JAQWDO010000030.1, on the reverse strand, counting down.
CCTTTCCAGGTTCCCTCGCCCCTGGGATAACTCCAACCAGAAGTTCCCACGCATATCTTTCGCTCGTCTGTCATAGCTAAAATCATTATAACCTGAGTGGAATACCAATAACAGAGCTGTATTGCCAAATTAACTCTTAAACAGGAAATATTTCAATTGACACAAAAAATAATCAAAAAGACCTTACTGAATCCATCATAACGATTGACTGCGTTTAACTTACTGTGCTAAATTACCCCACAACTTGTTACTCCGGGCTGGCCCCCGGATTTGTATTTTATAAAATTATAAAGTTGATGGAGAATTACAGTGAAAAGACGCTTATTAGCAGCAGTCCTGATACTGGTTTTACTCGGGCAATTTATTCTCACCGGTTGCAACGGATCCCAGGAAGATGTTTATGAGCTATCTTACTCCAACTTTTTCCCTTCCACTCACCTGAACTCGATACTGGCTGAAAAATGGATAGAAGAGATTCAGGACCGCAGTGAAGGCAGGATAAAGATAAACTACTACCCGAGCGGGACCCTTACCGCAGCAGCCGGCGTCTACGATGGCGTTGTGCAGGGCATTTCCGATATCGGCATGTCCTGCTTTTCTTATACACCGGGCCGCTTTCCGGTATCCGAGCTGGTAGACCTGCCTCATGGATACGTCAATGGTTATGTGGCCACCATGGCAGCCAACGATTATTATAATGAATTCACACCCGCCGAACTGGATGACGTAAAACCGCTGTATTTCCATGCCCATGGCCCCGGCGTTATCATCAGTAAAACCAAGAAAATATCCGTGCTCGATGACCTCAAGGGGCTAATAATCCGGGCAACCGGGATAGGCGCCAATGTGGTTAAAGCGCTGGGAGCGGAAGGCTACGGCGCCAGCCAGGGGGAAACCTACGAACTTATGGCCCGCGGGATCGTTGATGGAAGCTACACCCCCAGGGAAGTCCTGAAGGGCTGGAACCAGGCTGAAGTGGCCAAATATGTAACCAACTGTTATGAAGTGGGCAATACCACCATGATGTTTGTGGTTTTTAACCAGACCAAGTGGAACTCACTGCCCGGAGATCTGCAGGATATAATCAGCCAGGTAAGCGAAGAGTGGATAGAAAAACACGGTATGGTTTGGGACTATTACGATAAAGCCGGAATCGATTACTTCCTGAGCCTTGGCGGCAACCGGGAAGTTATTGAGCTGACTGATGAGCAGGTTGAAATCTGGAGAGCAGCAGCAGTTGAACCGTTGATAGATAAATACATAACCGATAAAAACGCCCTCGGCCTGGAGGCTGAAGATTATGAAGAGTATCTTCTCCAGCGGGTTAGCTACTGGGCAGATAACTCACCGAGCCTTGATGAAAGTGTTGCCTGGGTTGAGGATAACCTGGCAGAATACCTGGGCTAAAAAGTTGGCCGTGTGGCCGGTTTTCTTGGGCCCCCGTGCTTAAATAAAGAAATAAAACTGTAATGGAACAGCTGAAAAAGATTTCGGGTTGGTTAAACCAGGGTTTTAACTGGGTTGCCGGTGCCGGGCTGGTTATCATGCTTGCCCTCACGGTGGCTGATGTTATTGCCATAAAGATATTTTCTTCCCCCATTCCCGGTGCTATTGAACTGGTGAGCTTTCTGGGGGTGGTTGTAGTTGCCTTTGCGCTGGGTTATACCCAGCAGTTAAAAGGCCACATCCAGGTGGAATTTTTTGTTACGCGTCTTCCGGAAAAGATCCGTGATATCTTCGGGGTGCTGGTAAGCCTGATCGGCATAACACTGTTTGCACTGCTGGCGTGGAGAAGCTTTGAATACGCCCGAGTTCTCCAGCTTGCCGGTGAAGTATCCATGACACAGAGAATCCCCTTTTACCCTTTTGTATACGCCATAGGGGTCTGCTGTATACCGGTTTGCCTTCAGCTTTTAATCGAGCTTATTAATTATTTAAAACGGATGGCAGGTAAATGAGCCCGGTGGCCATAGGGCTTATCGGCATTGCCGTACTGATAGCCCTCTTCCTGGTTGGCACGCCGGTTGGCTTTGCCATGGCCATAGTAGGAACAGCCGGGTTTTGCTTGCTGGTTTCGCCTGAAGCGGGCTTGAGCCTGCTGGCACGAGACGTTTTTACCACCTTTTCCAACTACTCCCTTACAGTGATACCCATGTTTATCTTCATGGGGTCTCTTGCCTTTGCTACCGGGATGAGCCGCAAGCTGTATTCTTCCACTCACAAGATATTTGGCGAGTTTAAGGGCGGTCTGGTGATTGCCACCATTGCCGCCTGTGCCGGCTTTGCTGCCATCTGCGGTTCCACCAACGCTACCGCGGCAGCCATGGGGCGGGTGGCACTGCCGGAAATGAAGAGGTTTAATTACGATGATTCCCTGGCTACCGGCTCAGTTGCAGCTGCCGGCTCCCTGGGAATACTTATTCCGCCGTCCACGGTGTTTATGGTCTACGGCATCATGACGGAACAATCTATCGGTGCGCTGTTTCTGGCCGGCATTCTGCCGGGAGTGATGCTGGCAAGCTTGTTTGTAGTTGTGGTGCTTGTGATGTGCTGGAAAAACCCGGCACTTGCCCCTGCCGGCCAGGCAACCACCTGGAGAGAGAAGATCTCCGGCCTCGGCGGAATGGCAGATACCCTCGTCCTGTTTGCTCTGGTTATCGGCGGGTTGTTCCTGGGCTGGTTCAGCCCTATGCAGGCTGGTGCGGTTGGTGCGGCTGGCGTACTGATACTCGGCCTCATGCGGCGGCAGATGAGCCTGCCCAATTTTATGTTTGCGGTAAAAGATGCGCTTAAAATAACCTGCGAAGTTATTGTAATTATTACCGGTGCGGTGGTATTTGGCCACTTCATGGCTGTCACTACCATACCCGCCAGCCTGGCTGGATGGGTAGGAGGACTCGACCTTCACCCGGCGGCCGTGATGGGTATAATAATCCTCATTTACTTGATCGGTGGCTTCTTTATGGATGCGCTGGCCATGATAACCCTTACCATACCCATCCTGTACCCGCTGGTTACCGCCCTCGGTTTTGACCCGATATGGTTCGGCGTGATTGTAGTGCTGGTGACCGAGATGGGAGTTATCACTCCTCCTGTAGGCTTAAATGTTTATGTCATCAAGAGCATTACAGAAGATGTGGCGCTGGAAACTATCTTCAAGGGCATATTTCCCTTCCTGGCGGCTATCCTCGTAGCAATCGGAATATTGCTGGCGTTCCCGCAAATCGCCACCTTTTTACCCAACCTGCTACATTAATTACAGTAATAACAGTTCCCGGTAAATACTGATTTGAAAGATATTTATTAAATGACAATACTCGACCTTGTTAGCCGAAACGCAGAATTATACCCTGCCGATACTGCCCTTATAGAACTGAAGCCTTCCACTGCTTACCGAAGGGCAGTCACCTGGTCAGAATTCAATGAAAGTATAAACCGGCTTGCAACCGCTCTGGTTGCCAGAGGCATCGGCAGGGAAGATAAAGTCATACACCTGATGATGAACTCGATCGACTGGCTGATCTGCTACTTCGCCATACTTAAAACCGGGGCATGGGCGGTTCCGCTTAATTTTCGTTTCACCTCCAGGGACATTCTCTATTGCGCAAACATCTCCGAGGCCAGCACCATCATATTGGGACCCGAATTTGTTGGAAGGGTTGAGGAAGCCAAATCTGGCTTGAACCGGATAAAGCATTACATATATACAGGAATCGATGCTCAGACAGGAATGGATAATTTGAACACGCTGATTACTTCGTATAAACCGAATGCTCGGGAGATCAGCTTTAATCAGAACGACGTTTGCGGTTTGTACTTTACATCCGGCACCACCGGGGACCCCAAGCCGATAGTGCTTACTCACAAGAACATGATGCATGCTGCCGTTACCGAACAAAAGCACCATCATCAAACTAAAGAAGACAACTTCATTCTTTTACCCCCGCTTTATCATACAGGAGCCAAAATGCACTGGTTCGGCAGTTTGTACTCCGGCAGTAAGGCAACCATTCTTACCGAAATAAAACCGAAAAATATACTGGATGCTCTGCACTCGGAGCGTGGCACCATCATATGGCTTCTGGTTCCCTGGGCACAGGACATCCTGGGAGAACTGGACAGAGGCGAGCTCAAACTCGCAGATTATGATTTAAGCAACCTCAGGCTGATGCACATCGGCGCTCAACCGGTGCCGCCCAGCCTGGTCAAGCGCTGGAAAGCCTATTTTCCAGGTGTTGCCTACGATACCAATTACGGACTCAGCGAAAGCACTGGCCCGGGTTGCGTTCATCTTGGCTTAGAAAACGAGCATAAAGTCGGCGCTATCGGTAAAGCAGGAGAAGGATGGTCCACCCGAATAGTGGATGAATCCGGCCGGGATGCTGCGCCCGGAAAAGTCGGTGAACTGCTGGTAAAAGGCAACGGCGTAATGAAAGAATATTACAAAAACCCTGCCAAAACCGCAGAAGCCATCCGCGACGGCTGGCTTTATACAGGTGATATGGCAAAAACGGATGAGGATGGCTTCATATATCTGGTGGACCGCAAAAAAGATGTAATTATCACCGGCGGAGAAAACATTTTTCCGGTTGAAATAGAAGAGGCCCTTTCAGCTCACCCCGGTGTCTATGACGTAGCTGCGATCGGTGTCAAGGATGAACGCCTGGGTGAAATCGTAGCGGTAGTAATCGATCCGCAGCCCGGGACAAAACTTACGCAAGAGGAAATTGCCAATTACTGCGAAAAGACCCTGCCCCGCTACAAAAGGCCACGTTTGATATTTTTTGACAAAGTGCCCCGTAATCCTACCGGGAAAATCGAAAAACCGGTATTGAGGGAAAAATACAGCGGGTAATTTATCCCTGTTATCAATTCGTCCAGCACCCTGTTTATATTTGACTTGATCGGTATTGTTTGGTATTTTTAACTTACCAGGAGGATTGCTTGCCCCAATTACATTGGAAATTAAAACCTGCTGCTCCCGCCGGTTTCCTGGCTGGAGAAAACGGGTTTTCTCACCTGATTAAACAAATTTTTTATAACCGTGGTTTGGAGACCTTTTCTTCTGTTTCAGCGTTTCTGGAAGGCGGTGAATCGCTCTCCCACGATCCTTACCTCATGCCGGATATCCGGCAGGCTACCAGCCGGATTTACCAGGCGCTTCTTTCCGGTGAAATAATGGCAGTCTACGGTGATTTCGACACAGATGGCATTACCGGCACCGTATTACTTGTGCAGGCAATACAAAAATTGGGGGGCACCGTCTATCCGTATATACCGCACCGGATGAACGAAGGCCACGGCATCAACCGAGCCGCTCTCAACGAACTACATGACCTCGGTGTAACTCTTATCATCACTACCGATTGCGGCGTCACTGGCATTGCGGAAACCCGGCAGGCAAAGCGCAAGGGTATAGATATTATCATCACCGACCATCACAACCCGCTGGAGGAATTACCCGCCGCTGTTGCGATCGTCAATCCCAAACGCAATGACAGTGATTATCCTTTCCGGGAGCTCTCCGGTGTCGGCGTCAGCTACAAGCTGGTGCAGGCACTTTACGAAAGCATCGGCAAAACCGATGAAACTGACAACTTCCTCGACCTGGTAGCCCTCGGCACTATTGCCGATATGATGCCTTTAGTAGGCGAAAACCGCTACCTGGTAAAACGGGGGCTTGAAAAAATCAATTCCGATCCGAGGCTTGGCATTCGTATGATGATGGAATTTGCCGGCCTTCGCCCGGAGAAGGTAACATCCGAAGATGTTTCGTGGGCTCTGGCACCCCGGCTCAACGCTGCCGGAAGACTTGAACATGCCCTGGGTGGTTACAACCTGCTGGTAACAGAAGACTGGAAAGAAGCTCACCGTCTGGCTTCCAGGCTGGAAGAGCAAAACCTGGAACGCCAGAAGATGACACTAAAAGCCTGTACTCATGCCAGAGGACAAATTTTGGGGCAGGAAGCCGGCAGCCTGCTTATTGCCCGCGCCGACGAATACCCGGCCGGTATTATCGGACTGGTGGCTGGCAGAATTGCCAACGAATTCTACCGGCCGGCAATTGTGATAAAAACCGGCCAGAAGGTATGCCAGGGCAGTTGCCGTTCTATTGCAGAGTTTGATATTATCAATGCAATAAACAGTCTCTCGGGGTATTTGAACCGTTATGGAGGGCACCCCCAGGCGGCTGGCTTCAGCCTGAAAACTGGTAACCTCGCTTCTTTTTTACAGGAGATGGATCGTATAGCCAGGGAAAAACTTGAAGGTCTCGATTTAAAACCATCTCTTGAGATTGATGCAGAGGTTACACTCAATGAAATCGGGGGAAGAGCTTACCAGGCAATTTCCGTGATGGCTCCGTTTGGCAAGGGAAACCCGGTGCCGGTACTTGCCAGCCGCGGTGTTGAAATAATCAAATGCCGGCAAATGGGCAGCACCGGCAAGCACCTGCGCTTGCAGGTAAAAAACTGCGGAGCGGTTTGGGATGTGGTTGCTTTTGGCCAGGGAGACAATCTTGAAGATGTCAAAAGCAGAATGGATATTGCATTCAACCTGGAACAGGATGAATGGAACGGGGAAACCAGGCTCAGACTTAAACTGCTGGATATGAAACCTTCTGACTGAAAAAACAGAAACCTGAGGGAGTAACTGGAAAATGAACGAAACCCTGGCAGCCATACTGGCAGTAATTGCAGCCTACTTTATCGGCTCCATACCTTCCGCTTATATAGCCGGCCGCCTGGTCAAGGGTATAGACATACGCACAATCGGCAGCCATAACATGGGTGCCATGAACACCTTCTACAACCTGGGAATTATCCCGGGAGTTATGGTTCTGGCAACTGATGTCCTGAAAGGTGCCGCAGCTGTAGCACTGGCACGCTTTTTATGCCAGCTTGCCACCGGTAACGAAACAATTGTGATTGTAGAAATGATCGCCGGCTTGTTTGTGGTAATAGGTCATAACTATCCCGTATGGCTGAAGTTCAAGGGCGGTAAAGGCGGGGCCACTCTTATAGGTGTAATTATTTTCCTGATGCCGTGGTGTTTACCAATCGGCTTCGGATGTTTGCTAATTCTTCTTGCCATCACCCGCTTCCCGACTTTAAGTTACGGGCTCGCCATGATCAGTTTTCCGTTTGTTGCCTGGCTGATATACGGCCGAGGGGATTATGTCGCCTATTCCGCTGTTATGCTGCTTATTCCTTTTTTGAGCTATATCCCGCGGATTGTGGAAATGAAATCAAAAGGCGGCAGCTGGTCCAGAGTCATCAAGCGCAAGAACCTTAAAGACCGCTTTTAATTTAATATAAAAGCATGGCGAGTATTCGCTCGGCAGCCTTCTTGTCCAGCGGCTCGTTGTTGTTGCCGCATTTGGGAGATTGTATGCAGCTCGGGCAGCCCTCTTCGCAACCACAGCTTCTGACCACCTTGAAAGTAGCTTCCCACAACTGCGTGATAATCTCATAACCCTTTTCCGCTATTCCGATACCGCCAGGATGAGCATCATAAATGAATACCTGGGG